>JAWWCG010000023.1:0-15062 GCA_033720555.1 Kiloniellales bacterium
CGAAAGACCTCGCGCTGCGAGGGCTTGGTGTAGAGCTTGATGCCGATATCTTTCCAGCTATCGGCGACCAGTTGGAGCACGTCCGTCTCCTCCGTGCTCTCACCGGCGGTCTCGACGATGATTTCCAGCGGCCGCCCGTCGGGCATGAGGCGAACGCCGCGGGCGTCGCGCTCGCTGAGCCCGATCTCGTCGAGCAGGGCATTGGCCTGGTCGGGGTCGTACTCGGCCCAAGCGGTTTGATATTCCGGACGGTAGAGCGGGCTGTCCGGCAGCACGGTGTTGTTGCCCTCGATGCCCAGGCCGAAAAAAACCACCTGATTGACCTCGGAGCGGTCGATCGCGAGCGATAGCGCTCGGCGGAATCGGACGTCGCGGAATAGCTCGCGATAGGTCGCGTCGTTCACGTTGAGGTTGGGATAGAGGGCGACCCGCGAGCCGAGCGCGGTGGTCCAAAGGCGCACGGTCTGGTCTTCCCTTTCCTCGGTCGCCTTGAGGAAGGTGTAGTTGTCGAAGTGGATGTAGCGGGCCTGCAAGTCGCTCGCGCCGGCGCCGACTTTCGCCGGAATGATGCTGCTGCCGGCGATGAACACCGCGACCTTGTCGATATAGGGCAGTTGCCGGCCCTCCGGATCGACCCGGTGGAAATAGGGATTGCGCTCGAAGATGAAGCGCTCCGAAGGCGGTTCGGTCGTGTTGACCCAGGGCTGCAAGGTGGGCAGGCCCGGGTTTTCGTTCTTGTAGGCGTTGCCCATGCGGGTGTGCAGGGCGGCCCAGCCCCGCAGCTCCCGCTCCTCGACCATGGCTTTGATTTTCTCGGGGTCGCCGTAGCGCTCGTGGAACTGCTTCAGGTAGTGCGCCGGGCCGTAGAGATAGAGCGGCGCCGCGCCGGCCAAGGCGTAGAGGAAGGTCGGATTGGGCCGCGACCAGGAATAGCGCACCCGGGTCTCGTCCAGCACCTCGAAGCGCGGGGCCTCGCCGTCGAGCAGCAGCTCGGCGGTGACGCCGGCCGGCGAAAGCTCCGCGTTGTTCTCGACGTCCTCCCACCAGTAACGAAAGTCTTCGGTGGTGAAGGGCTCGCCGTCCGACCACTTGTGGCCGCGGCGCAGGTAGAAGGTGAAGACGCGATTGTCCTCGACCTCCACTTTCTCGACGATGTCCGGCACCAGCTCCAGATCGGGGTTGTAGCCGACCAGGCGGGCGTAGCCGTAGACGGTCATCTGTCGGAGATCCCGGCTCTTGGCCATGAGCAATCGCAACTGCCCGCCGTATTCGCCGATCGACTGCCAGGGCCGGTCCATGGGGTCGACGAAGGGCGGGTCGGGGACTCGCTCGGCGACCGGCGGCAGCTCGCCCGCTTCGACCTTGGCCGCTATCGCCGGCGACTCCATGTAGTCTGCTTGCGCCGAGGCGAGAGCGGCGGGCATTGCCGACAGCAAAACTGCCAGAGCCAAAAACCGAGATCTCATTGCGCGGCCTCCTGTTCGCTTATTGACGGCTCGGCGCGCACGAAGTGTCCGCCCCCCAGATCAACGAACTCGAGATGCGTCGAGCCGTCTACCGTGAAAGGCGGCGGCCAGGCTTCGGGATCGGAGGCCCGGCCCTCCATCAGGGCGCCGAGATCGAGGCGATGATCGGGGTCGGGCTCGGGGACGGCGGACAACAGCGCCTTGGTGTAAGGGTGCACGGGCTGCTGGAACAGCATGTCGCGCGGCGCCAGCTCGACGAGCCGGCCGCTGCACATGACCGCGATGCGATCCGCGATGTAGTCGACCACCGCCAGATTGTGGCTGACGAACATATAGGTGAGGCCGAGTTCGCTCTTGAGGTCCTTCAGCAGATTGAGGATCTGGGCTTGGATCGAGACATCCAGCGCCGAGACCGGCTCGTCGCAGATCAGGAGATCGGGCTTGAGCGCGAGGGCCCGGGCGATGCCGATGCGCTGACGCTGGCCGCCGGAGAACGAATGGGGATATCGCTTCAGGTGGCGGACATCGAGGCCGACCACGCGCAGCAGGTCCTTCACCATCTCGCCGCGCGACCGGGCATCGCCGATGTCGTGGATGACCAAGGGCTCGCTGACAATGTCGAACACCGTCATGCGCGGGTTGAGCGAGCTGAAGGGATCCTGGAAGACGAACTGGATGCGCCGCCGAAACGCCGTCAGGGCTTCGCCCTGCAGGGCCAGCACGTCGACCATCTCGCCGTGATCGTTGAACGCGATCCGGCCGCTGTCCGGCGTCAGCGCGCGCATGACGATCTTCGACAGGGTCGTCTTGCCGCACCCGCTCTCGCCGACCAGGCCCAGGCATTCGCCGCGGCGGATCGTAAAGCTCACGTCGTCGACCGCCAGGATGTGCGATTGGCGGTTGCCGAGCAGTCCCGCCTTGCGGTTGGTGAATCGCTTGGTGACGTGCTCGACCGCCAGCAGAGGGCCCGCCTCGTCGGCGCCGGGCGGCCAGGGGTCCTTTGCTTTCAGCAGCGGCGAGCCGCCCTCGTGCTTGATCTCGCGGATCGGCTGAAGGCGCTCGTCGCGGCCCATGTTGAAGCGCGGCACGGCGTGCAGCAGCGCCTTGAGATAGGGGTGCTCGGCGCGCCGGAAGATATCGTCGAGCGTGCCCGATTCCATGACCTGGCCGTGATACATGACGACCACTTCCTCGGCCACGTTCGCCACCACGCCGAGATCGTGCGTGATGATCAGCACCGCCATGCCAAGCTCTTGCTGCAGGTCCATGAGCAGCTTCAGAATCTGCGCTTGGATCGTCACGTCGAGCGCCGTGGTCGGCTCGTCGGCGATCAGCAGCACCGGCCGGCAGACCAGCGCCATGGCGATCATCGCCCTCTGACGTAAGCCCCCCGACAGCTCGAAGGGATAGGTGCGCAGCGCCTTCGCCGGGTCGGGAAACCCGACCAGGCGCAGCATTTCGATACAGATCTCCCGCCCTTCCGCGCGCGACACCGAGCGGTGCAGGTGCAGGGCCTCGGAGATCTGGTCGCCGACCGTATGGACCGGCGACAAGGAGGTCATCGGCTCTTGGAAGATGATCGAGATCCGGCCGCCGCGAATGCTGCGCATCTCGGGGCTGTCCGGCCTCAGGGTGGCGATGTCGACCGCGCCGTTGGCGGCGGCTTTGCCACGGGTCGCCTGCAGGGAATCCCGATCGGCGAACAGGATCCGCCCGCCCTCGATGGACGCGGCCTTGGGCAGGATTCCCATGATCGCCTGACTGACCACCGATTTGCCGGATCCGGATTCGCCGACCAGCGCGACGGTGGACCCGGGGCGGATGCGAAAGCTCACGCCACGTACGGCTTCGAGGCGGCCCTCCGGTAGCTGGAAGGTGATCTTGAGATCCTCGACCTTGAGCAGATCCTCCATTGTCCCCGTCGTACGTCCCATCCCCCGCACTGGGCTCCTAGGTTTGGCCGGCCGCCCGTGCTTGGTCCCCCCCAGGCGGGCTCGGCAAGAGGCTCAACTTTGTCCCATTGTGGCGCATGAAGTCTAGCCGCGTTGGGAGTCGGCGGCGGGCGGCGGGGTGTCCCGGTCGGCGTCGACGCCGAGGCTGAGCAGGTTGCCGGCCGAGGTCGGATCCATGGAACAGCCGTTGTCGCGGATCGCCTTGGCCGCGCGCCAGGCCACGTAGTCGAAGCCGTCCATGGCGGAATCGTAAGTCAGCGAGCGCCCTCCCCCGCGCAATTTGAGCTGCATGAAGCCTCCCTCGGCCCGCACCTGTCGCTTGGTCCCGAAATATCTGAGTTTGAGCCGCTGCAGGTCGCGCCACGCCATGACTTTGGTGCGGAAACTGACATCGCAGATTTCTGTGTCGGTTATCGCCACCCTGGTCAAGTTGCGCTGGATCGTTTTGACAGCGAAAACGCCGAACAATGCGCTCCAGCAGCCGAATATGGCCACTATTGCAGGTGAGAGGGGTGTAGACAACAAGACACCTAGGCCGACGGCGAGCCCGGCGCCGGCGCGAAGGTAGTCTCCGGCGAGCGCGCGGCCGGGGTAGCGGTAGACCATCATGGGCCCGGCCCTCACTCCGCGAGCTCGGCGGCCGGCAGGCGAAACGCCTCTCGGGCCGCGATCCATCGCGCCGAGGGATGCCGTGCGATCGCCTCCAGGAGCCGTGAAACGAAGGCCCAGGCCGCCTCGTCCATGACCAGGTGATGGGTCAGCAGACCGCTCGGCTCGGCCGCATCGACCGCGCCGCACCGCCGGCCTTTCAGGTGTCCGATCAAGAGGCCCAAAGCCTCCGCCTCCCCCAAGAACTCGCGTTCGGGCCGCCAGCGCAGAACATCGAGATGCGTATTGCACGCCACCACCCCTGGTGCCGGCCGCAGCGCTTCCCGCGGGCCATGGATTGACAGCCCGCGAAAGCCCAGACCGGCCAACTCGCGAACACAAGCCCCCGCAATCCGGTTCCACGGCGGAACCAGGACCGGGACGGCTTGCTGCCCGAATTTTGCCCTTAGCATAGCGCGGCCGCGCGCCAGTTCTTCGCAGATCGCGACACCGGGGCGATGCGGGCCCAATTCCATCGATTTCTCGCCGTGCGGGGCGTGATTGGCGTGCGCATAGCCGTGCTGAAGCACGGTAACCTGCCCGGGGACGTGCCCGGAAACGTGCCCGGAAACGTGCCTAGGGGCCTGCCCAGGGGCCTGCCCAGCGACGCTGGCCAGCCGCGCCGCCAGCCGGTCCGTCGCGTCGGCCGGAATCACCGCCAGGCTCAAAGGCGCGTCGAAGCGCGCCGCCAGCGCCAGCAGACGGTCGAGCGCCGGTCCGGCGTCGACGGCGTCGTCGTCGCGCCACCAGAACGTGGCCGGCCGGCCGGCCTCGCGCCAAGCCTCCAGCTCCCGCTGCAACGCTGGCCAGCCGCTCATGGCGCCGCGCCGGCCAGCATGCGGCCAAGGATGGCGGCGGTCTTGCGGGCGCCGTCCATGGCGATGCCCGGCGCCGGGCCCCGCGTGGCCAGGGCCAGGGCTTGGCGCACGCCGCGGTCGAGGCTTTCGCCCGAGAGCCCGGCTTCCGGCACCGCGGCCACCAGCTTCCGTTCCGACAAGAGCTCGGCCCGTAGGCTCTGCTCGGTCTCCGAGCCGGCGGCGAAGGGCACGACGACGGCGGGACGGCCCGCCTGCAGCACCTCGACGACCGTGTTGTAGCCGGCCTGGCTGATCGACAGGCGGCAGCGGGCGAGCAGGCGCTGGAAATCGGGCCGCGATCGCTCGACGGCGAGGCCGTCGCGCGCCCGGCGCCGCAGCTCGTCGAACGCCGCCTCGGGGAAGTGTTCGCCGACCAGGATGCGCCACGGCGCCGCCGCCAGCGGGCCGAGCGGCCGGGCCGCCAGCGCCGCCGCGACCAGGGGGCCGGCGACCCGGCCGCCGCCGGCGGAGACCAGCACCTCGCCCGCCGGAGCCGCGCCGTCCGCCGCCGGGGCGGCGGGCGCGCTCACGACGTATCCGGTGTACGTCACCTCCGGCTTGGCCCGGGCGATGTCCGGGAAACTCAGGTCCAGGGGCGCGAGCGACGGATCGCCGTGGATCAGCACCCGGTCGTAATAGCGATCCAGGGTCGCGGTCATCCACCGGGTCTTTTCCTCGCCGGACGACCGGTTGAGGATGTCGCGAACGGAACAGACGATCGCCGGCCGCGGCGCCCGTTCGCGCGCCGCCTCGAGCAGCGGCAGCAGCTCGAAGCGCATCTGGCGGCGTCCCAAGGGGAACATCTCGGTGACCAAGACCCGCGGGCGGGCGGCGCGGAAGGTCTCGAGCAGACCGGCGGCGCGGGCCTCCTTCCAGGCCGTGTCGACGGCGCGCCCGTCCTGGTCAGCCAGGCCGGAAAAACGCTCGTCGATGGATTGCAGCGGCGGCAGCTGGACGAGCTCGGCGGCGCCGATGTCCAGGCCGGCGACCGGCAGGCCGCCCGAGACGAACACGACCCTCGCCCCCGTTTCGCTCAGCGCCCGAACGATGGCGGCGGCGCGGCGCAGGTGGCCGATGCCCAGCAGGTGCTGGACGTAGAACAGGACGTCGGCCGGCGCGCTCACGGCAAGAGGCTCAGGTTCAGCCGCGCCGCGGCGAGGCCGCCGTCGGCCGACACGCGGAACCCATGGGCGCAATCCGGGCGCAGCTTCACCGGCGGCTTGCCGCGCAGATCCCAGCCGGTGGCGAGCGCGTAGAGCGCCCGGATGACGCCCTTGTGGGTGACCGCGAGGCAGGGGCGGCCGCCGGCCGCCACCCGCGCCAGCCACGGCGCGAGGCGGGCCTGCAGGTCGCGCGGGCTCTCGCCGCCCGGCGGCCGGAAGTCGAGGCCGTGGCTTTCCATGTCCGCCATGGCCCCGCCCAGCCGGGCGCGGAGGTCGACCAGCCTTTGGCCCTCCCAGGCGCCCCAATCCGCCTCGATCAGCTCCGCCGCGGTCCCGGCGTCTTGGTGGCCGAGCAGGGACGCGGTCTCCCGGGTCCGGCGCAAGGGGCTGGTTACCCAGCGGTAGTCTTGGAACGCCGGCGGCAGCCGCCACGCCCGAACCTGCGCCCGGCCGCGCGCGCTCAGCGGCTGGTCGCTGCGTCCCTGGATGCGCCCGGCCTCGTTCCAGGCGGTCAGGCCGTGGCGCAGCAGCACCAGATCCGTCTCCGCCTCTGCGCGCTGCGCCATCACGCCGCCTCCAGGTCCTCGAGGATGGCGTTCAGGTCGTCGGCCGCCTGCATCAGTCCGTGGTGGCGCGCGACCCTGGCGAGGGCGGCCCGGCCGAGCCGCGCCCGGCGCTCCGGATCGCTCAGAAGCGACGCCAAGGCGGCGGCGAAGGCGTCGGCGTCGCCCGGCTCGCACAGCACGCCGGTCGTCCCGTCGTCGACCACGGCGGGCACGCCACCGGTGCGCCCGGCGACGACCGGCAGGCCGGCAGCCTGGGCTTCGAGCAAGGCCATGCCGTAGGCTTCGTTGATCGCGGGCCACGCCAGCAGGTTGCAGCCGGCCAGCAGGCCCGGCAGCTCGCTCTCGCCCGCCAGTCCGGCGAAGCGAAGGCGCGCGCCGCCGCTTTCTGCCCCGGCCGCCCCGGCGAAGGCCCGTTCGACCGCGCCGCGCGCCGGGCCGTCGCCGACGATCAGGAGCTGCCAGGCGGGATCCGGCAGCCGGCCGAGCGCCTCGGCCAGCAAGCGGTAGGAGGCGAGCTTGTCGCCGTCGCGCATCATCGCCACCGCGGCGATGACCGGTCGGGCCGGATCGAGGGCGAAGCGCTGGCACAGCCGGGCGCGATGGGCGTCTCGCGCGCGCGCCGCCGCGCGGCCCGGTTCGGGGTCCAGGAACGGCCGGATCGGCCGCACCCGAGAGGGGTCCGGCAGGCAGCCGGCATCGTTCGGATTGACGGTGATCACCGCCGCGGCGCGCTCGAGGGCCGCCAGGGTGGCGCGGTGCCCCAGGTCCCACGGGCCGCCGGCGCGCTTGGGCGCGAGCGAGGCCTCGGCCACCAGGTAGGGAATGCCCAGGCCGCGCGAGACCTCGGGGCCGAGCCAATCCGGCGCCTTGTAATAGAGGTGGTAGGTGAACCAACACTGCGGCCGCTCGCCGACCGGCCGGCTCTGGAACCGGCGCAGCAGGCGGGCGGCCAGCGCCGCGCCCAGCCGCGCCAGCCGGGCCTGGCGCGCCGGATCGCCGGTGCCGTCGCGGCTGCACAGGCGGCTGGCCACCTCGACCTGGTGGCCGGCGAGGCGCAGCGCCTGGATCAGCAATTGCGCCATCCGGCGGTCGCCGGAGGGCCGCGGATGGTCCGGCGGCTTCAGCGGGGCGTAGAAGGCGACGCGCATGGCCGCTAGCCGGCCGCTGCGGCCGGCGGTCGGCCGGATCTCGCCGGCGGCCGGCTCATTGCGCCGCCGCCGGGACGGCCGGCGCCAAGCGGTCCGCCAGGATGTCGAGGCCCCGGTCCATGGCGAAGTCGCGCCGCACCACCTCGGCGCCCGCGGCGCCCAGGCGGCGTCGCAGGTCCGGGTCCCGGATCAAGGCCGCCAGCGCCGCGCTCAAGGCCGCGGGGCTTTGCGGCGGCACCAAAATTCCGGTCTCGCCGTCGCGAATCAGCTCTGGGATGGCCGAGATCCGGGTCGTCAGGCAGGCCAGTTCCTGGCTTTGCGCCTCCAAGAGGACGTTGGGCAGGCCGTCGCGGTCGCCGTTTTCGGCGATCCGGCTGGCCAGGGCGAAGAGGTCCGCCTGCCGATAGGCCGTCAGGACCGCGCCCTGGGGCTGCGGCCCGCGCCACGCGACGCGCTCGCCCAGGCCGAGGCGCTTCGCCTGGGCCGCCAGGGCGTCGGCCAGCTCGCCGCCGCCGATGTGGACGAAGCGCCAGTGCAGGTCCGCCGGAAGCTTGGCCAAGGCCTGCAGCAGGTCCGGATAGCCCTTCTTCTCGACCGCCCGGCCGACCGACAGAATGACCGCGGGATCGTCCGGATCGCTGCCGTCCCGCCGGGGGCGCGGGCCGGGCGGCGGCGCGAAGCGCGCGAGATCCAGGCCGTGGTAGAGCAGCGACACCTTGTCGGCGCCCACAGCGAGCGCCGACAGGTGGTCGCGCCCGACCGCCGTGCAGGTGACCAGCCAGTCGATATCCTTGAGTTTGTCCCGTTTTTCCCACGCCGGAAGGGTCCAGATATCCTTGGCGTGCGCCGAACACGACCAGGGCAAGCCTCGCATCAGGGCGGCGTAGCGGGCGACCGAGGCCGGGGTGTGCAGAAAATGGGCGTGCAGGTGGGCGACATCGGCGGGAAGCTCGGCCGCCAGCACGCAGGCTTGGCCGAAACGCCGGCCCCGGTTCTCGGTCGGATCGCGGCGCAGATCGCGGCGCCACTGCCGGTACGCAGCCCGGTAGCCGGGCAGGCGCCGCGCCGCCAGCCAGCCGCGCAGCACGCGGGCGGGCTCCTGGCGAAGATATTCCGGCAGATAGGTGAGCGGCGCCGTGATCTCCCGATGGATCGGGTGGACGTCCGGATCGGTCGGATGGCGCAAGCTGTAAAGCCGCAGCCGCAGGCCGCGCCGCTGCAGGCCCAGAATCTCCTGGGCGATAAAGGTCTCCGACAAGCGCGGATAGCCTTTCAGCACGATCGCGATCGGCGCGGCGGCGGCCGAGGTCGCCGGGCCGGGCGAAACGGGGCGCGGGCTGGTCATAGCCGGACGTTAATCAGGCCCTCGGCGGGGGGCAAGGCGGGGGGCAAGGCGGGTCGGCGCGGGCGGGCGCGGGCGGCTGCGGACGGCTGCGCTCAGGACGAGGCGAGCGAGCGCCCGCCCTGCGCGCCGGCCTTGTCGGAGTCCCGGCGCACGCCGAACCGCCCGTGACGGCGGTTGAGCCACTGGCGCGTCAGCTTGACGACGTTTTGCGTGCCGTCGAGCAGGCCCGGGACGACGCGCTCGGCGGGTCGGTTCTGCTGCGGCAGGGTGCGGAGCGCCGTGGCCATGCTCATCGGGTCGCGCACCCCGTCGTCGGGCAGGATCTGCACCAGCCCCAGCTCCTGCGCGCGCTGGGCGCGCAGGTATTGCTCCATGCGCGGTTTCGTGCGCGGCACCATCAAGGCGCGTTTGTCGAACGACAAGATCTCGCAAAAGGTGTTGTAGCCGCCCATCGACACGACCCCGAGCGCCCGGTCCATCAAGGATTCGATGTGGGCGTCGAAGGTGATGGCCTCGACCTTTTCCAGGCGCTCCGCGCGCTGCTGGAAGTCGGTCTGCAGCGTGCTGCCCATGAAAGGGCCCAGGACGAGAAGCGCGGGGTAAGGGATGTCCGGGTCGCATTCGTAGGCGCGCAGCACCCAATCGATGATCTGCTCGCCGTCGCCGCCGCCGCCGATGGTGATCAGCAGGTAGGGCTCGCGGATCTTCTCCAGGCGGAGTTGCGACTCCGTCTTCGGCAGGCGGCGCTTGAGATAGCCGGTGTAGGTCATGGTTTGCTTGATCCGCCCCGGCAGCTCGAGGCCCTCCAGGGGCTCGCAAATCTGCGGCAGGCCGTAGACCCAGATCTCCTCGTAGTAGCGCTCCAAGGCCGGCACGGCGTTCTTGCGCTCCCACTCCGGGACCAGGAGGGTCGGCTCGTCCATCACGTCGCGCAGGCCCAGCACGCAGGGCGTGCCCTGGCTGTTCAAGTATTCGAGGGTCGGCTCCACCTCGCCGCGCAGGCCAAGCGGCTCCTTGTCCACCAGCAGCAGGTCGGGGTCGAAGACCTTGGCGGTGTGCTCGATGATCGAGGCGCGCAAGGCCAGGGTCTGATCGATGTCCAGGTGCAGCTTGAGGGCGGTGTATTCGCCGTTTCGCAGCTTGATGACGCCCGGGATGCGCACGAAGTCGACCCGCGCGCGAAAGTCGAAGCTGCCGATGATGGGCGAGCCCGAGAGGATGAGGACCGAGAGGTTGCGATCGGCCTCGACCAAGGCGTGGGCAATCTCGCGGCAGCGCCGCAAGTGGCCCAGACCGAAGCTGTCGTGGCTGTATATGAGGACGCGTTTGTCCTTGCGCTTTACCGCCTGTGGCATCTTGCCCTCCCCGCGTGGCGGTTGGTTCCGACGAGTGCCAAAGCAGCCCTCAAGGCCGGCAATTCGGAGTTCGCATTTGGAGGGAGATCATGCCATAGGGCGTAAGGCCGCGGAAACAGCCGATTTGGCGATGGCATTGGCGCCCCACCAAGCCTGGTTTACCAGGCCAGAGCCATAAATTAAGCTGCGGCTCAAGGATTCAGCTAGAGTTTCCGGCCACGTTATCTTTGCCGACCGGCGGCACGACTTGGCGAGCGATCGACGGCATGGAGCCAAATCTCTTCAAATACATCTGGCGCCACAGTAAGGCGGAGCAATCCGGCATCCTGCTTTTGGTGCTGATCTCCCTGCCGTTTTATTTCATGTCCTTGGATCTGCCCAAATCGATCGTCAACAAGGGCATTCAGGGCCAGGGCTTCGACGGCCCGGGCTCGACCCAGCCGGTGTTCGCCATCGACCTGCCGTTCGGCGAGTTCCTCACCGGGGACACGGTCACGCTGTTCGAGGGCCTCCATCTGGAGCAGCAGGATCTCCTGCTGACCCTCAGCTTCGCCTTCCTGGCCCTGGTCCTGGTGAACGGCGGCTTCAAGTTCGTCATCAACACCCTCAAGGGCCGGATGGGCGAGCGGATGCTGCGCCGGCTGCGCTACGAGCTGATCGATCGGGTCTTGCGCATGCCGATCCCCCACGTCCGCAAGGTCAAGCAGGCTGAAATGGCGACCATGATCAAGGACGAGGTCGAGCCCTTGGGCGGCTTCATCGGCGATGCCTTCGTCACGCCCGTCTTCCTCGGCGGCCAGGCCCTCACCGCCATGGCCTTTATCCTGCTGCAAAGCGTCTGGCTCGGCCTGATCGCCGCCGCCATCGTCCTGGTGCAGGCCTTCCTGATCCCCAAGCTCCGCAAACGCATCCTGCAGCTCGGGCGCCAACGGCAATTGACCGCGCGGCAGCTGGCCGGTCGGGTGGGCGAAGTCATCGACGGCGTGGTCGAGGTGCACGCCAACGACACCAGCAACTACGAGCGCGCGGACTTTACCTCCCGCTTGGGCGCGATCTTCCACATTCGCTACGAGATTTTTCAGCGCAAGTTCTTCGTCAAGTTCCTGAACAACCTGCTGGCCCAGTTCACGCCCTTCATCTTCTATTCCCTGGGCGGCATTCTGGCGATTCAGGGCCAGTTGGACATCGGCGCCCTGGTGGCGGTGATCGCCGCCTACAAGGACCTGCCCAGCCCGATCAAGGAGCTGATCGACTGGGATCAGCAGCGCAACGACGTGCAGATCAAGTACGAACAGGTCATCGAGCAGTTCCAGCCGACCGGCATGATCGAGCCTTGGGTGCAGGATCCGAGCACGCCGGAGCCGGAGCCGCTCAGCGGGGATTGGCAGGTGTCCGCGGTCAGCCTGACCGACGACACCCAAACCAAGCTGGTCGAATCGGCCAGTTTCGCCGCCCACCTCTCGGACCACATCGCCATCGTCGGCAACAGCAGCAGCGGCAAGGAGCACCTGGGCATGCTGCTCGCCGGCCTGGTGCGCCCCAGCTCCGGCGACATCAAGATCGGCGGGCGGAACCTGGCGGAGCAACCGGCGGCGGTCACCGGCCGTCGCATGGCCTACGTCGGGCCGGACGCCTATCTGTTCCCCCATTCGGTCTACGAGAACCTCGTCTACGGCCTTATGCACCGACCCGTGAGCGCGCCGGAGCTGGACGACGAGGCCGCATCGAAGAAGGCGCGCCAGGTGGCGGAAAGCGAGCGCGCCGGCAATCCGACGCTCGATCTCGATGCCAATTGGATCGATTTCTCGGCGGCCGGCCTCGCCGGCGCCGATGCCAACGTCGGCGCGCTGACCGGCCGGCTGATCGAGATGCTGAAGCTGGTCGAGCTGGAGGACGACGTCTATCGCTTCGGCCTCAGTGGAACGATCGATCCCCGCCGACATCCCGAGGTCGCCGAGGGCATTCTTCGCGCCCGCCAGGCCCTGAGCGCCCGCTTGGAGGCCGAGGGGGCGGTCGACCTCGTCGTGCGCTTCGATCCGCAGCGCTACAACCTCAACGCCACGGTCGCCGAGAATCTGCTGTTCGGCACGCCGGTCAACCCCGCCTACGAGACGGCAAACCTGGCTGGCAACGAGCTGCTGATCCATCTGCTCGAAGAGGAAGGGCTGTGCGACGTGCTGCTGGAAATGGCCCTGTCGATCGCCCGGACCATGGTGGAGATCTTCGCCGACCTGCCGCCCGGCCATCCCTTTTTCGAGCAATTCAGCTTCATCGAGGCGGACGAGTTGCCGGATTTCAGAGTGCTGGTCCAGCGCATCGAAAAGGGCGGCCACAAGTCGTTGAGCGAGGCCGACCGCCGGCGCATGTTGGGCCTGCCGTTCCGCTATATCGAGGCCCGCCACCGCCTGGGCCTGATCGACGAGGCGCTGGCGGCGCGGATCGTCGAGGTGCGCGGCGCCATCGCGACGCGCATCCACGACGCCGATCCCGGCGCGGTCGAGCCATACCTGCCGGAGGGTTACAACACCGCCGCCTCGCTGCAGGACAACGTCCTGTTCGGCCGGCTGGCCTTCGGCCAGGCCAAGGCCGAGGAGACGGTCGGCCGCGTGGTGGGCGAAGTGCTGGAAGACCTCGACCTGCGCGACACCGTGCTGCAGGTGGGGCTCGACTATCAGGTGGGCCTGGGCGGCAAGCGACTGACCACGACGCAACGCCAAAAGCTGGCCATCGCGCGCGCGATGCTCAAGCAGACCGACGTGCTGATCCTCAACGAGGCGACCGGCAGCATGGACGGCGCCACGCAGTCGCTGCTGTTTCGGCGCGTGCTCGAACAGCGCGAGGGGCGCGGCGTCGTTTGGACGATTCAGAGCGCCAAGTTTGCGGAGAGTTTCGATCGCGTACTGGTCATGCGGGCGGGGCGGATCGTCGAACAGGGCAGCTTCGCCGAGCTCGATCGAGCGGATTCAGCCTTGGGCGAGTTGGTCCATGCGGGCTAAGCTGTCGAACGGGGAGACCTGAGCGATGAGCATCGATAAGGAAGTCGAGGTTTTGCGGCAGATCCCGCTGTTCGCGAACATCGACCCCGTGAAGCTGAAGCTCATGGCATTCGCCAGCGAACGCATCACCTTTCGAAGGGGGCAGTCCTTGTTCGAGCACGGCGACGAGGGCGATGCCGCCTACATCATCGTCGACGGCGAAGCGGACATCCTGGTGGACACCCCCTCGGGGCCGCTCACCGTCGCCAAGGTGGCGAAGAACGACATCGTCGGCGAGATCGCGATCCTCTGCGACGTGCCGCGCACCGCCACGGTCTTGGCGACCAGCGAGCTGACGACCCTCAAGATCACCAAGGACCTGTTCTTTCGCATGATCACCGATTTTCCGGAGATGGGAATCGAGGTCATGCGGGTGCTCGCCCACCGTCTGGAGCAGACGACCAGCCAGCTGCGCAAGGCTCAGGCCGGCGCGGCCTAGTGCGGGATGCGTTGAGATTGAGCCACGCCGACGGAGCGATTTGGGCCGGACGTTGGGAGCGACGACGATGGACAGGCCGAAGCATGTGCGAGTCGGAGCGCCGCGGCGTCCGGCCAAAAGCGCCCGCCTCCCTGGGGTTGGCACAAACCAAGTCGGTGGCTGGCGCTCCGCGTCGTTGCGGGCCTTGCCCGATGCCCCACATCGCGCTTCGCCCCGCGCCTAGCGGGGCGAGCCAACCCAGGCCAACGGCGATGCTTCAATCCCAACGCATCCCGCTCTAGCGACGGCCCCGCGCCCGTGAGCCGCCTGGACAGCTTCATCCGCCGCCTGCACGCGCAACGGGCCTGCATCGACGCCGCCGCCGAGACGATCGCCGCGCTCGACGGCCCGGTCTTCGAGCTCGGCCTCGGCAACGGCCGGACCTACGACCATTTGCGCGAGCGCCTGGCTGGGCGGGAGATCTTCGTCTTCGAGCGGCAGCTCGCCGCCCATCCGGCGTGTGTCCCCGACCAGGCTCACTTGTTCTTGGGCGACATCCACGAGACCCTGCCGGCGGCCGTGGCGCGCTTCGCCGGGACCGTCGCGCTCATCCACAGCGACATCGGCACCGGCGACGCCGAGGCCAACGCCGCGATCGCCCGGTTTCTCTCCGGCTATGTGAACGCGCTGCTGCGCCCCGGCGGCCTGGTGGTCTCCGATCAGCCCATGGCGCTCGCCGACGCCGAGGCGCAGGCCCTGCCGGAGGGGATCGAGCCGGGGCGCTATTTCATCTACCGCCGGCGCTGATGCCGCTCCCTGCTCTACCTCAGTTCCAGCACCACCGGAACGTGGTCGGACGGGCGGTCCCAGGTCCGGGCGGTCTTCACCACCTCGACGCGGGTCAGGCTCGAGGCGAGCGGCGGCGTCACCCAGACGTGGTCGAGGCGCCAGCCGTAGTCCTTGGCGAAGGCCTGGGGAAAGCGATAGCCCCACCAGGTGTAGAGCGGCGCCGGCGGCGGCGCGAAGTGGCGCGCGGCGTCGAGAAATCCGCCGGCCTTCTGGAGCTTCGCCATGTGATCCGACTCGACCGGCGTATGGCCGACGCTGCG
>JAWWCG010000024.1:0-15058 GCA_033720555.1 Kiloniellales bacterium
CGCCGTCGAAGGCGACGTAGTCGGCGCCGGCCTCGGCGGCGAGCATGGCGGCGTGGCGCGAGGCGCCGCACTGGATCCCGACGATGGCCTCGGCGCCGAGCGCTTGACGCGCCGCCCCGACGGTCCCGCCGCCCGAGGAGAGGTGGACGCCGTCGCACCCGGTCTCGCGCGCCAGCGCGATCCGGTCCTCGACCAGAAAGGCCACGTCCCGCGCGTGCGCCACCGGCCGCAGCGCTTCGGCGGCGGCGCGCAGCTCGGCCTCGCTCGCGCCGGCCGCGCGCAGCAGCACGCAGGCGACCGCGCCGGCGTCGAGCGCCCGGGCCAGGTCGTCCGGGGCGAGGCCGCCGCCAACCTTCGGGCCAACCTTCGGGCTGACCTCCGGATCGGCCTCCGGATCGGCCTTCGGGTCGGCCATCAGATAGATCTGGCTGCTTGGGGTCCGGTGGGTCGCCATCGGCTCAACTTCCGTCACGCCCGCCGGGCCCTTTGGCGTCGAGCCAGGCCCGGCAGGCCGCCTGGGGATTGGCCTCGCCGCGCAGGTCGAGGGCTTTGAGCCGCCCGGTGACCAGCAGCGCGCCGCTTTGCTCGGCGATGGCGGCGAGCTTGGTCGCGCGCGCCTTGGCGCCGCTGTAGCGCACCGCCTTGGCGCCTTGGCGCAGGGCCGAGAGGACGTGGCCGGGATGGTCCGCGCAATCGAGCACCGCCGTCCACTCCGCCTTCGGATGATCGGCCGCCGCCCGGGCGACCACCCGGAGAAACCAGGCGGCGCCGGCATAGCCGGCGGCCCCGGCGGCGGAGACCAGGGTCACCGGACGGCCGAGCGCCGCGGCCGCGGCGAGCGCGGCGCGCGCGTCCTCCAGGTTGTGAATGACGATGGCCGGCGGCGCCGGCGTCCGACTGCCCATGGGCCGATCCTAGAGCAGAACGGGGCCGCACGGCAGGTGCCGGCCCCGTATCCTCGGGGCCGGCCGCCGGTCTCAGAGCAGCTTGCCCAGCAGGGCGGCGACGTCGCTCATGCGGTTCGAGAAGCCCCATTCGTTGTCGTACCACGACAGCACCCGCACGAAGCGCCCCTCGACCACCTGGGTCTCGCGAAGGTCGAAGATCGAGGAGGCCGGGTTGTGGTTGTAGTCGACCGAGACCAGCGGCTCGTCGTTGGTGGCGAGGACGCCCTTCAAGGGACCCTTGGCGGCCTTGACGATGGCGGCGTTGATCTCGTCGACGCTGGTCGCGCGCTTCGGCACGAAGGTCAGGTCGACCAGGCTGACGTTGGGCGTCGGCACGCGGATCGAGGTGCCGTCGAGCTTGCCGGCGAGCTCCGGCATCACCAGGCCGACCGCCCGCGCGGCGCCGGTCGAGGTCGGAATCATCGAGACCGAGGCGGCGCGCGCCCGCGCCAGGTCCTTGTGCAGGGTGTCGACCGTGCGCTGGTCGCCGGTGAAGGAGTGCACGGTGGTCATGAAGCCGCGCTGGATCCCGACCGCCTTGTGGAGGACGAAGGCCACCGGCACCAGGCAGTTGGTGGTGCAGGAGGCGTTGGAGATCACCTTGTGCGCCTTCTTGATCTTGTTGCTGTTGACGCCGTGGACGACGGTGATGTCCGCGTTGCTGCAGGGGGCCGAGACCAGGACCTTCTTGGCGCCGGCGTCAAGATGAGCCGAGGCCGCCTCCTTGTTGGCGAAGAGGCCGGTGCATTCCATGACGATGTCGACGCCGAGCTCGCCCCACGGCAGCTTCGCCGGGTCGCGCTCAGACAGGACGGCGACCTTGCGGCCGTCCACCTTGATGGCGTTCTTCATCGCCTGCACCTTGCCCGGGTAGGTCCCGTGCACCGAATCGTAGGCGAGCAGGTGGGCGTTGGCCTCGGGCGAGCCCAGGTCGTTGATTGCGACGAACTCGACGTCTTTGCGCTTGGCTTCCATGGCGGCCCGGAACACCAGGCGCCCGATCCGACCGAAGCCATTGATTGCCACGCGCGCGGCCATATCGCTCTCCTTACACTCTTATATCTATGTTGTGATCACTACGTCGGTGCGGTCCGGCGGCGGCTCAGGCGTTGGTGCCGAGCGTCGCCGCCCCGTTGGCCTTGGCCCGCTCGAGGAAGGCCTGCTGCGCGGCGACGAGGTTGTCCGCGCTGCCGGCCCAGGCCTTGAGCGGCGCCGCCTGCAGGGCGCGGCCGTAGGAGAAGCTGAGCTTCCACGGCTGCGTCTCGCCGAGCCTGTTGATCGCGTTGAGATGCTCCGTCGCCACCTCGTCCGACTGGCCGCCCGACAGGAAGACGATGCCGGGGACCGCCGCGGGGACCGTGCGCTTGAGGGTCCGCACGGTGCGCCGCGCGACCTCTTCGACGCCGGCCTGCTCGGGGCAGTCGGTGCCCGAGAGCACCATGTTCGGCTTGAGAAGCATGCCCTCCAGCTCGATCTCCTGGACCGCCAGCTCGGCGAAGACCGTGCGCAGGGCCTCCTCGGTGACCAGCTCGCAGTCGTCGATGGTGTGGTCGCCGTCCATCAGCACCTCCGGCTCGACGATCGGCACCAGGCCCGCCTCCTGGGAGATCGCGGCGTAGCGCGCCAGGGCGTGGGCGTTGGCGGTCAGGCAGGCGGCGCTGGGGCCGTCCTCGCCGATGGTGTAGACGGCGCGCCACTTGGTGAAGCGCGCGCCCAGCTCGACGTACTCGGCGCAGCGCTCGCGCAGCCCGTCCAGGCCTTCGGTGACCTTCTCGCCGGGAAAGCCGGCGAGCGGCTTGGCGCCCTTGTCGACCTTGATGCCGGGGATCATGCCGCCGGAACGGATGACCTCGACCAAGGGCGTGCCGTCGGCGGATTTCTGCCTGATGGTCTCGTCGAACAGGATGACGCCGCTGATGTGGCTTCCCGCCTCCGGCGTGCTGAACAGCATGGTGCGATAGTCGCGCCGGTTCTCCTCGGTCGATTCGACGCCGATGCTGTCGAAGCGCTTCTTGATGGTGGGCGAACTCTCGTCGGCGGCCAGGATCCCCTTGCCGTCGGCGACGAGAGCGCTGGCTGTTTCCGAAAGGTTCTGGCTCATGGTCTAGTACCTCCCACGTAACGCGCCGCGTAACGCGCGGCGGCGGCCCGGCCCAAGGCGCCGGCCGGCGATCACAGTTTCGATTTCACGGTCTCCACCACGGCCGCCGGGGTAATCCCGAAGTGGGCGTAGAGGTCCTTGTAGGGGGCCGAGGCACCGAAGCCGGTCATGCCGACGAAGGCGCCGTCCGGGCCGATCCACCGCTCCCAGCCGAACGAGGCCGCGGCCTCGATCGCGACACGCAGGCTGCCGGGGCCCAGGACCTCGTCGCGGTAATGGTCGCTCTGGCGCGCGAACAGCTCCCAGCACGGCATCGAGATCACCGCCGTGGCGATGCCGTCGCTCTGGAGGCGGGCCTGCGCCTCCAAGGCGATGGCGACCTCGGAGCCGGAGGCGAGCAGGGTCACCTCGCGCTCGCGCTCGGCCGGCGACAGGATATAGGCGCCGTGCGCCGAGAGGTTTTCCGCGCTCGGCTCGAGGCGGACCGTCGGCAGCTTCTGGCGGGTCAGCGCCAGGAGCGTCGGCCCGTCCGCCCGGTCCAGCGCGATCTGCCAGCATTCGGCGGTCTCGATGGTGTCGGCCGGGCGGGTCACCAGGAGGTTCGGCACGGCGCGCAGGGCGGCGAGCTGCTCGACCGGCTGGTGGGTCGGCCCGTCCTCGCCCAGGCCGATGGAATCGTGGGTCATGACGTAGACCACCCGGAGGCCCATGAGCGCCGACAGGCGGATCGACGGCCGGCAGTAATCGGTGAAGACCAGAAAGGTCCCGCCGTAGGGCACCAGCCCGCCGTGCAGCGACAGGCCGTTCATGGCGGCGGCCATGGCATGCTCGCGCACGCCGTAATGGATGTAGCTGCCGGCGAAGTGGCCGGGAGAGATCACTTCCTGGCCGACGGCCCTCGTGTTGTTGGAGCCGGTCAGATCGGCCGAGCCGCCGGTCAATTCCGGGATCGCCGGCCGCAGGGCGTCGAGCACCTTCTGCGAGGACACCCGGGTCGCCATGTCCGGCCGCTCGGTCAGGATGGTGTCCTTCAGGCCGCCCAGCGCCCGCTCCCAGTCGCGCGGCAGCGCGCCGGACAGCCGCCGCTCGAACTCGGCGCGCTCCGCCGCGGGCAGCTCGGCGATCCGGGCGTCCCAGGCGGCCGACAGGGCGGCGCCCTTCGCGCCGCACGCCCGCCAGGTCTTCAGCACGTCGTCGGGCACCTCGAAGGGCGGGTAGGGCCAGCCGAGCTGGTCGCGCGCGCCGGCGATCTCTTCGGCGCCGAGCGGCGAGCCGTGGGTCTTCTCGCTGCCCGCCTTGGTCGGCGCGCCGAACCCGATCACCGTGCGGCAGGCGATCAGCGAGGGCCGGGGGTCGGCCTGGGCCGCGCCGATGGCCGTCTCGATGGCGTCGGGGTCGTGGCCGTCGACGCCCTGGACGTGCCAGCCGTAGGCGGCGAAGCGGGCCGCCTGATCGTCGGAGACGGCGAGCGATGTCGGGCCGTCGATGGAGATGCCGTTGTCGTCGAACAGGACGATCAGGCGCCCCAGCTTGAGATGGCCGGCCAGCGAGGCGGCCTCGTGGCTGATGCCCTCCATGAGGCAGCCGTCGCCGACGATCGCGTAGGTGCGGTGATCGACCGCCGAATCGCCGAACTGGGCGTTCATCAGGCGCTCGGCCAAGGCCATGCCGACGGCATTGCCCAGGCCCTGGCCCAGCGGGCCGGTGGTGGTCTCGATGCCGCAAGAAAGATCGTATTCCGGATGGCCGGGGGTGAGGCTGCCCAATTGCCGGAAGTTGCGGATCTCCTCCAGCGTCATCTTCGGATAGCCGGTGAGATAGAGCAGCGCGTAAAGCAGCATGGAGCCGTGGCCGGCCGACAGGACGAAACGGTCGCGGTCCGGCCAGTCCGGGCGGGCGGGATCGAAGCGGAGAAAGCGGCGGAACAGCACGGTCGCCACGTCGGCCATGCCCATGGGCATGCCCGGATGGCCGGATTTCGCCCGCTCGACCGCGTCGGCGGCCAGGAACCGGATGGCGTTGGCCAGGTCCTTGTGGCCGACCTTTCGATACTCGGTCGGGTGTGCGACGACGGACTGGGCAGCTTCCATTGATCAACCTACCAAACGCGGGACGCGATGCCCGCTCACCCTCGAGGCGCCCCCCGGAACCCGCCGCAAGATGCAACCAGCCGCCGCGAGAATCAACCTCGATATGGCGCTTTTGCCGCGCGCTCGGCCATGCGCTCGGCCCCACGTGCGACCGCACGCTCGGCCGGGGGTGGCCCGGGGGTGGGCCGGGGGCGGGACGGTCGCGGGCCGGCCTCGACCTGCGGGGCACGGTTGACCGGCAAACTCGCGCGCGCCTATGCTCACGGCGCGGGCGGCCGGGCGAGCCGGCGCCGCGCGTGGGGGAGCGATTGAGGGCGACGAGGCCATGGCGACTCTGAGAGAGGCGGTGTCACAGTTGGACGCCGCGATCAAACACCTGGAAAAGACACTGGAATCGAAAGCCGACGCGGGCGCCCCGGAGGCCGCCGAGCTGCGCTCGGCGCTGGAGGCGGCGAAACGCC
The DNA here is from genome assembly GCA_033720555.1 of Kiloniellales bacterium. Lineage (GTDB taxonomy): Bacteria > Pseudomonadota > Alphaproteobacteria > Kiloniellales > JAKSDN01 > CALJXB01. Next base: position 5,600 of record JAWWCG010000024.1, read on the forward strand.
GCAACGAAGAGCTGACGGCCGTCACCGACCAAGTGGGCGAGCGGCTCGACCGCGCCGTGGCGCGGGTGTCGGCGGTCTTGGAGTCCTAGGCGCCATGCCCGAGTTGACGGTGACGATCAACGGCCGCGAGTATCAGGTGGCCTGCGACGACGGCCAGGAAGATCACCTCTCGAAGCTCGCCCGCTACATCGACGCCAAGATGGGCGAGCTGGTCGGGGCGGTGGGCCAGATCGGCGACGCGCGGCTGCTGGTCATGACCAGCCTGCTGATCGCCGACGAGCTGTCCGACGCTTACAAGCAGCTCGAATCCTTCGACGCCGAGAGCGGCGACGACGGCAAGTCGTCGCACGCCGCCATGACCTCGGCCCTGGAGGCCTGCGCCCAACGCATCGAGAACATTGCAGCGCGCATCGAACGTGCCTAGATAGAGCCGGGCGGGAGCTGCCTGGTGCGTTTGGCTATCGATCCCTGGGGCCAACACGGACCTCTCGGGAGCTGTCCCTGTCGGAGCCGTGGCTTCGTTATACGGCGCCCACCTGCATGTGCAGGCCGCAGAGGATGATCCAATGCCGACGGCCGAGGCGGCCCCGTCCAACCTTCCCCGACCGCTTACCCGGTCCCACCGCGCCATAGCCGCGCCATGACCTCGCCATGACCCCGCCATGACGACGACGCTCGACGAATCGAAACGCCGGCTGCGCGCCGAGGCGAAGGCGCGACGGGCCACAGCAGCCACTGCGGCGGGCGCGGCGGGCGGGGGCGCCGGCGACGCGGTGCGCGACAACTTCCTGGCGGCGGTGCGGGTGCCGGCGGGCGCGGTCGTCTCCGGCTACTGGCCGCTGGCGGGCGAGCTCGATCCCCGGCCCCTGATGACGGCGCTCCACGACGCCGGCCACGCGATCGCCCTGCCGGTGGTGGTGGCCAGCGCTCGGCCGCTCGTGTTCCGGGCCTGGGCGCCGGGGGACCGCTTGGAGCCGGCGGCCTTCAACACCCGGGTGCCCGGCGCCGAGCGGCCGGAACGCGAGCCGGACGTGGTCCTCGCGCCCTTGCTCGCCTTCGACCGCCTGGGCTTTCGCCTGGGCTACGGCGGCGGCTTCTACGACCGCACGCTGGCGGGCTTGCGGGCGCGCGGCCGGGTGCTGGCGATCGGCCTCGCCTACGCCGGCCAAGAGGTCCCGGCGGTGCCCCACGGGCCGAACGACAAGCGCCTCGACTGGGTGATCACCGAGGCCGAGGCCATCGCCCTGGACGCAGCGAGGGACTCGGCGACGGACTCGGCGACGGACTCGGTGGGGGAGTAGGCGGGGTGCGGATACTTTTTTGTGGCGACATCGTCGGCCGTCCGGGCCGCGCGGCGGTGACCCGCCACGTGCCCGAGCTGCGCCGCAGCCTGCGGCTCGATTTCGTGATCGCCAACGCCGAGAACGCCGCCGGCGGCTTCGGCGTCACCGAGAAGATCTGCCAGGACCTGTTCGAGGCCGGCGTCGACGCCGTCACCGGCGGCAACCACATGTGGGACCAGCGCGAGGCCCTGCAGTTCATCGACCGCGAGCCGCGGCTGATCCGGCCGCTCAACTACCCCGCCGGCACGCCCGGGCGCGGCGCCGGCCTGTTCGCCGGGCCGAAGGGGCGCAAGGTGCTGGTGACGAGCGTGATGGCGCGCCTGTTCATGGACCCGCTCGACGATCCCTTCGCCGCGGTCGACCGCGAACTGGCCAAGCACCGTCTCGGCGCCAGCGTCCACGCCATCGTGCTCGACGTGCACGGCGAGGCCACCAGCGAGAAGATGGCCATGGGCCACTTCGTCGACGGCCGGGTGAGCCTCTGCGTCGGCACCCACACGCACGTGCCCACGGCGGATACCCTCATTCTGTCCGCCGGCACCGCCTACCAGAGCGACGCCGGCATGTGCGGCGACTACGATTCGGTGATCGGCATGGACAAGGCCGTGCCGCTCGCCCGCTTCACCCGCAAGCTGCCGACCGAGCGCCTGTCGGTTGCCAGGGGCGAGGGCACGCTCTGCGGCGTGTTCGTCGAGACCGACGACCAGACCGGGGCGGCGGTGCGCGCCGAACCGGTGCGCATCGGCGGCCGCCTGGCCGGAGCGATGCCGGCCGCATAGCCGCCTGTTGGCCGCCGTCCGGGCCGCCGGAAACCGCGGCCGCGGGGCTTTCGAAGCGGCGGGAATCCTGTTATTAGGCGCCGCAATATCGCCATAAAGCTGCTCTAAGCCTCGTCCTGGGGCTGACGCCGGAGCGGCTAGATATGGTAGGACTGCCGCGCTTATACCAACCGCATCTAGAGTATCTCCCCCCATGGCGGGCCATTCTCAGTTCAAGAACATCATGTACCGCAAGGGCGCGCAGGATAAGAAGCGCGCCAAGCTGTTTTCGCGGCTCAGCCGCGAGATCACCGTCGCGGCGCGCTCCGGCTTGCCGGACCCCGACATGAACCCGTCGCTGCGGACGGCGGTGGTCGCGGCGCGGGCCGCCAACATGCCGAAGGACAACATCGAGCGCGCCATCAAGAAGGCGGCGGGCGGCGAGGACGAGGCCAACTACGAGGAGATCCGCTACGAGGGCTACGGCCCGGGCGGCACCGCGATCATCGTCGAGGCCGTGACCGACAACCGCAACCGCACGGCGGCCGAGGTCCGCACGGCCTTCGGCAAGCACGGCGGCACCCTGGGAGAGGCCAACAGCGTCTCGTTCCTGTTCGACCGGGTCGGGCAGATCGTCTACGACCGGGACGTCGGCAGCGCGGACCAGGTCTTCGAGGCGGCGGTCGAGGCCGGCGCCGACAATGTGGAGTCGACCGGCGAGGCGCACGAGATCACCTGCGCGCCGGACGACCTCGCGGCCGTGCGCGACGCCCTGGAGGCGCGCCTCGGCCCGCCGCGCGAGGCGCAGCTCGCCTGGAAGCCGCTGTCCACAGTTCAGGTCGAAGATACGGAGGCGGACAGCTTGCTCAAACTCCTGGACGCCCTCGACGACAGCGACGACGTCCAGCAGGTTTCGGCTAACTTCGAGATCTCGGACGACGTCATGGCGCGGCTCACGGCCTGACGCGCCGCGTGGTGGTTCTTGGTGGAGTGCAATCGTCGATGCGTCTGATCGGACTGGACCCCGGACTTCGCTGCACCGGCTGGGGCGTGATCGAGGCCGATGGCACGCACCTCAGCCACGTCGCGAACGGCGTCGCGGTTTCCGACGGATCGCTGGATTTGACCGCGCGTCTGGTGCAGCTCCACGAGGCCCTGCGGGAGGTGATCGACGCCTATCAGCCGAGCGAAGCCGCCGTCGAGGCCTCGCTGGTCAACCGCAACCCGTCCTCCTCGCTCAAGCTCGGCGTCGCCCGCGGCGCCATCCTGCTGGTCCCCGGCCTGGCCGGCCTGGCGGTGAGCGAGTATCTGCCGAACATCGTCAAGAAGGCGGTCGTCGGCACCGGCCACGCCGCCAAGGAGCAGGTCCAGGCCATGGTCCGGCGCCTGCTGCCGGGCGCCGCCATCGATTCCCCCGACGCGGCCGACGCCCTGGCGGTCGCCATCTGTCACAGCCACTACGCGGCGACCCGCCGGCGCTGGGCGGCGGCGCGCACCGACGGCGAGACGGCCGCGGCCGGGCCGCGGGAGCGGGCCGGGCCATGATCGGCAAGCTGACCGGCGTGCTCGACGCCAGCGGCGAGGATTGGGCCGTGGTCGACGTCAACGGCGTCGGCTATCTCGTGTTCTGCTCGAGGCGGACGCTTGAGCGCGCCGGGCGGCCCGGCGAGGCGGTCAGCCTGCTGGTCGAGACCCACGTGCGCGAGGACCACATTCACCTCTACGGCTTCGCCGACCCGGCCGAGCGCGACTGGTTCCGCCTGCTGTCGACCGTTCAGGGCGTCGGCGCGAAGATGGCCCTGGCGGTGCTGTCGACGCTCTCGCCGGGCGACCTGATCCGGGCGATCGCGGCCCAGGACAAGGCGGCGCTCACCCGGGCGAGCGGCGTCGGGCCCAAGCTGGCCGCGCGCATCCTGGCCGAGCTGAAGGACAAGGCCGGCGCCATCGCCCTGGGCCCCGCGGCGGGTCTCGGGGCGGGCGCCGGCGTCGGCGCGCGGTCGGCGGGCCTCGAGGCCGCGGCGGAGGATGCGCTCTCCGCCCTGGTCAATCTCGGCTACGGGCGTAGCGAGGCGCTCGGCGCCGTGGCCGAGGCGAGCCGTCGCCTCGGCGCGCAGGCGCCCCTGGCGGCCCTCATCAAGGAAGGCCTGAAGGAGCTCTCCGCGTGATCGACGCCTCGCTCGATAGCTCGCGCGTCGTGGCGCCGGAGGTTGGCGCGGAGGATGCCGGCGAGCCGTCCCTGCGCCCGAGCCGGCTGGCCGACTTCATCGGCCAGCGCCAGCTCCGGGCCAACCTGGAGGTCTTCATCAGCGCCGCGCGCGCGCGCGGCGAGGCGCTCGACCACATCCTGCTCCACGGGCCGCCCGGGCTCGGCAAGACCACCCTGGCCCAGATCGTGGCGCGCGAGCTCGGCGTCGGCTTCCGGGCGACCTCGGGGCCGGTGATCGCGCGCGCCGGCGACCTGGCGGCGCTGCTCACCAACCTGGAGCCCCGCGACGTCCTCTTCATCGACGAGATCCACCGCCTCAACCCGGCGGTCGAGGAGGTGCTCTACCCGGCGATGGAGGATTTCCAGCTCGACCTGATCATCGGCGAGGGGCCGGCCGCCCGCTCGGTGCGGATCGATCTGCCGCCCTTCACCCTGATCGGGGCGACCACCCGCTCCGGGCTGATCACCACCCCCTTGCGCGAGCGTTTCGGCATCCCCTTGCGGGTCGACTTCTACGAGCCGGAGGAGCTTTGCCGGATCGTGGTGCGGGGCGCCGCCATCCTCGGCCTGGCGATCACCGAGGACGGCGCCGGTGAGATCGCGCGCCGCGCCCGCGGCACGCCGCGGGTCGCCGGGCGCCTGCTGCGGCGGGTGCGGGATTTCGCCGCCGTCGCCAAGCTGAGCGGCGTCGACGCGGCCGCCGCCGACGACGCCCTGCGCCGCCTCGACGTCGATCACAAGGGGCTCGACGCCATGGACCGCCGCTTGCTGATCTGCATCGCCGAGAGCTACGGCGGCGGGCCGGTCGGCGTGGAGACGCTGGCGGCCGCCCTGTCGGAACAGAAGGACGTGATCGAGGAGGTGATCGAGCCCTACCTGATCCAGCAGGGCCTGCTGCAGAGAACCTCCCGGGGCCGGGTGCTGGCGCCCGCCGGCTACGGCTATCTCGGCTTGGAGGCGCCGCGCGAGGCGGCCCAGCTGCCGCTGATCGATCCCGACGCCGAGGCGCTCCCATGACCGCGTCGACCGCCGCCGCCGCCGCCGCCGGTCTCGCGGGCAGCGTCCGCGACGGCCGCCATGTCCTGGCGCTGCGGGTCTACTACGAGGACACCGACGCGGGCGGCCTGGTCTATTACGCCAACTACCTGAAATTCGCCGAGCGCGCGCGCACCGAGATGCTGCGTTTGGCCGGCTTCGACCACACCGCGATCGCCGAGCGCTTCGGCCTCGCCTTCGTGGTGCGCGAGTGCTCGCTGGCCTACAAGCGTCCGGCGCGCCTCGACGACCTGCTGGAGATCCGATCGCGATTCCTGAAGGTGGGCGGCGCTTCGCTCACGGCCGAGCAGCTCGTCTGCCGCGAGGCCATGGAACTGGCGCGCCTCGACGTGCGCCTGGCGTGCATGGGCGACGGGGGGCGGCCGTCGCGCATTCCAAGACCGTTGCGAGAGGCGCTCGCCGCCTACCAGATCGCAACGCACCGAAGCAACGATTCAACTGATATGCGGGATTGAGCCGTGGAACAAGAAGCCATGGAATCGGCGGTCGTCCAGAGCGCCAGCCTGGGACAGGACGCCGCCTATGACCTGACCATTTGGGGCCTGTTCGCCGATGCCGACCTCGTGGTCCAGGTGGTTCTGGTCCTCTTGCTGCTGGCGTCCTTCTGGACCTGGGCGATCATCTTCGAGAAGTGGCTGCGCATGCGGCGCTTGAAGGCGCGGGCGGAGGACTTCGAGGAGGACTTCTGGTCGGGCGGCTCGCTGGACGATCTCTACGAGCAGATGGACCAGCGGCCCAACGATCCCATGTCGGCGATCTTCGTCTCGGCCATGAAGGAATGGCGGCGTTCGACCGCCAGGGGCGGGCTCAGCAACGATCGCAGCCGCGCCAGCCTGCAGCAGCGCATCGAGCGGGTCATGGACATCACCCTGGGCCGCGAGATGCAGCGCCTCGAGCGCCACATGATCTTCCTCGCCTCGGTCGGCTCGTCCGCGCCCTTCGTCGGCCTGTTCGGCACGGTCTGGGGCATCATGAACGCCTTCACCTCGATCGCCGCGAGCAAGAACACGACCCTGGTGGTGGTCGCCCCCGGCATCGCCGAAGCCCTGTTCGCCACCGCCCTGGGCCTGGTCGCGGCGATTCCCGCGGTCATCGGGTTCAACAAGCTGTCGACCGACCTCGGGCGCTACAGCGGGCGCCTCGACGCCTTCGCCGGCGAGTTCGCCGCCATACTCTCCCGCCAGCTCGAGGAGACGCGCTGACATGGCCGCTGATCTGGTATCCCGCGGCAACGGCGGCCGCCGGCGGCGCACCGCCTATCGGCCGATGAGCGAGATCAACGTGACGCCCTTCGTCGACGTCATGTTGGTTCTGCTGATCGTGTTCATGATCACCGCGCCGCTGCTCACCGTCGGGGTGCCGGTCGATCTGCCCAAGACCAAGGCGCAGCCGCTCTCCCAACCCGAGGAGCCGCTGGTGATCTCGGTCAACGCCGCAGGCGAGATCTACATTCAGGAGACCGTCGTTCCCCTGGAAGGCCTGGTGCCCCGACTGATCGCCATCACCCGGAACAACGCGGACACGCGGATCTATCTGCGCGGCGACCGCAACATCAATTACGGCCGCATCATGCAGGTCATGGGAAATGTGAACGCCGCCGGCTTCCGCCGGGTCGCGTTGATCGCGGAGTTGCCCGCCGCCGCCGACGGCGCGGCCGACAAGGACGACGACCGGAACGGCTGACGTCATGCGTCAGGGCGCCATTTTTTCCGCGTTGCTGCACCTCGGGGTGTTGGCGGTGCTCTTCGTCGGGCTGCCGTCGATCGCGCCCGAAGCGCTTCTGGCGCCGCCGATACCGATCGAGATCGTCACCATCGCCGAGCCGCGCGAGCCGGAGCCGGAGCCGGAACCCGAGCCCGACCCGGTCGCCGAGCTGCCGCCGCCGGCCCCGAAGCCGGAGCCGCTGCCCGAGGCCGAGCCGGAGCCCGAGCCCGAGCCGATCCCGGTCGCCGAGGCCGAGCCGGAGCCCGAGCCGGAGCCGGAGCCCGAAGCGGTGCCCGAGCCCGAACCCGAGCCGGAACCGGAGCCCGAGCCGGAACCGGAGGAGGAGCAGGTCAAGACTCCGCCCAAGCCCAAGATGAAGCCGCTGCAGCAGGTCGCCGAGGCGAAGAAGGAGACGCCGAAGCCGCCGGAGGACCGCCTGACCACCATCCTGAAGAACGTCGAGAAGCTGAAGGAACAAGCGCCGACCAACAGTCAGCTCGCCGACGCCAGCCCAACGCGCAGCAGCCCGGCGAGCGCGATCGAGCAGAATGCGATGGTCCAGGCGATTCAGCAGCAAATGGCGCGGTGCTGGCGAATCGACGCTGGCGCGCGCAACGCGGAGGACCTGATCGTGGAGATCCGCGTCGTGCTCAATCCCGACGCCACGGTGCGCGACGCCCAGATCGTGGATTTCGAGCGCATGTTCCGCGACTCCTTTTTCCGCAGCGCGGCGGAGAACGCGCGCCGCGCCATCTTGCAGTGCAGCCCCTTCGATCTGCCGGCCAACAAATACGAGGTCTGGCGCGACCTGACGCTGAGGTTCGATCCAAGCCGCATGTTCGGCGGTTGAAACAGGAGAAGAGAGCGTGATGGGAGATACTGGTGATCGTTCGATTCGTCCGGCGGGTGGACCGGCGGTCCGGCGTGCGATGGCCCTGCGGCCGGCCGCTCGGGCCCTGGCGGTCCTGGCGGTCTTGAGCGTGCTGGCGTGGGCGGCCGCGCTGGCGCCCGCGCGCGCGGAGCTGCGGGTGGATATCACCAAGGGCGTGCCCGAGCCGCTGCCCATCGCCATCAACAGTTTCTATGGCGCCACGCCGGAGACCGCGGAGACCGGGCGCAACCTGGCCGCCGTGATTTCCGGCGATCTGGAGCGCTCCGGCCTGTTCCGCCCGATCGACCAGCGCGCCTTCATTCAAGGGGTCGACAGCTTGCAGGGCGGTCCCCGGTTCGGCGATTGGCGCCTGATCAACGCCCAGGCGCTGGTGCACGGCGCCATCGAGGCCCAGGCCGACGGCCGGCTGCGGGTCGAGTTTCGCTTGTGGGACGTCTTCGCCGAGCAGCAGATGACCGGCCTGGCCTATTTCACCACGCCGGCCAACTGGCGGCGCGTCGGGCACATCATCTCCGACGCGATCTACAAGCGCCTGACCGGCGAGGGCGGCTATTTCGACACCCGGATCGTCTACGTGGCCGAGTCGGGTCCCCAGAACCGGCGGATCAAGCGGCTGGCGATCATGGACCAGGACGGCGAGAACCACCGCTATCTGACCGACGGCTCCAACCTGGTGCTGACGCCGCGGTTTTCGCCGACCACCCAGGAAATCACCTATCTCTCCTACAGCTTCGATTCGCCCCGGGTCTATCTGTTCAATCTGAACACCGGCCAACAGGAAGTGCTGGGCGACTTTCCCGGCATGACCTTCGCGCCGCGCTTCTCGCCGGACGGCAACCAGGTCATCATGAGCATGGCGCAGGGCGGCAATTCCGACATCTATCTCATGGACCTGCGAACGCGCCGGGTCTCGCAGCTCACCAACCACCCGGCGATCGACACCTCGCCGTCGTTCTCGCCGGATTCCAAGCAGATCGTCTTCAACTCCGATCGCGGCGGCTCGCAGCAGCTCTACGTCATGGAGTCCGACGGCAGCAACGTCCGGCGGATCAGCTTCAACCAGGGCCGCTACGCGACGCCGGTCTGGTCGCCGCGCGGCGACCTGATCGCCTTCACCCGCATGTCGCAGGGCCGGTTCTACATCGGCGTCATGAAGCCCGACGGCAGCGGCGAGCGCATGCTGGCCGACGGATTCCTGGTGGAAAGCCCGACCTGGGCGCCCAACGGCCGGGTCCTTTCCTTCTTTCGGCAGTCGCCGGCGAATGACCGTGGAGAATTTTCAAGTAAAATTTATACAATTGATCTTACAGGCTTCAATGAAAGGGAAGTCTTGACCCCCATTGACGGCTCGGATCCTGCTTGGTCGCCCTTGATTCCTTGAATCGACGCATGTATAGTCCCCGAGACCTCAGGAAGGGGGCCGCGCCTCGCGGTTTGGCGTCGGTCATGACACAAAGTCACGCGACTTCCAGATCCCAGTGATCAGTCGAGGTCGATTCA
>JAWWCG010000025.1:0-15022 GCA_033720555.1 Kiloniellales bacterium
ATGAAGTGCCTGGTCGGCCTCTATCCGCCGGACCGCGGCACCATCGAGGTCGACGGCCAGGAGATGACCGCGCTCAGGGGCCGCGAGCGAATGGAACTGGTCGAGACCTTCGGCATGCTGTTCCAACAGGGCGGCCTGTTCGACAGCCTGCCGGTCTGGGAGAACATCGCCTTCAAGCTGATCAATCGCCACCGCCTCGAGCGCACGCGGGCCAAGGAGCTGGCGATCGAGAAGCTGGCCATGGTCAACCTGACGCCGGACACCGCCGACCTCTATCCCGTCGACCTCTCCGGCGGCATGCAAAAGCGCGTCGGCATCGCCCGGGCGATCGCCGGCGACCCCGACCTCTTGCTGCTCGACGAACCGACCGCCGGGCTCGACCCCATCACCACCAACCGGATCAACGCCATGGTCCGCAACGCCGTCGACAAGCTGGGCGCGACGGCCTTCTGCATCACCAGCGACATGCATTCGGCGCGCCACCACTACGATCACCTGTTCATGATCCACGAGGGCCGGATCCTGTGGGCCGGGCCGACCGACGACATCGACGGGGCCGACAACCCCTACCTCCAGCAGATGATCAACGGCCGCGCCGAGGGGCCGATCAAGATGCGCCTGCGCGCCCGGGGGTGAGCCGCCCCGCGCCCCCGGTGGCGGCCCGACGCCGGACCGCCAGGGCGCCGCGGTCGCTTGATTCGCCCGAGAGCGGGGGATAAGGTTCGCCCCGTTCATTGCGGTGCAACATCCACCGGACGCCCCATGCTTTCGCCCGAGACCGTGACCGGCAGCGGCCGGAAATCGCGCGCCGATGCGCAGACCTCCTTTCAATCGCTGATTCTGAGGCTGCAGACCTATTGGGCGAGCCAGGGTTGCGTGCTGCTGCAGCCCTACGACATGGAGGTCGGCGCCGGCACCTTTCACCCGGCGACCACCTTGCGGGCGCTCGGACCGGAGCGCTGGAACTGCGCCTTCGTGCAGCCCTCGCGGCGGCCAACCGACGGGCGCTACGGCGAGAACCCCAATCGCCTGGGGCACTACTACCAGTTCCAGGTGCTGATGAAGCCCTCGCCGCCGGACAGCCAGGCGCTCTACCTGGGCTCGCTGGAGGCGATCGGCATCGACCCCCTGGCCCACGACATCCGCTTCGTCGAGGACGACTGGGAGAGCCCGACCCTGGGCGCCTGGGGGCTCGGCTGGGAGGTCTGGTGCGACGGCATGGAGGTCACCCAGTACACCTATTTCCAGCAGGTGGGCGGCATCGACTGCGATCCCGTCTCGGTCGAGCTGACCTACGGCCTGGAGCGCCTCGCCATGTACGTCCAGGGGGTCGATAACGTCTTCGACCTCGATTGGGACGGCGTCCCCGCCGAACGGGGCGGCAAGTCCTATGGCGACGTGTTCCTCCAGGCCGAGCGGGAGTTCTCCGCCTTCAACTTCGAGCAGGCCTCGACGGAGATCCTATTCCGCCATTTCGAGGACGCCCAGAGCGAATGCCGGCATCTGCTCGCCCAGAACCCGCCGCTCTCGCTGCCGGCCTACGACTTCTGCATGAAGGCGAGCCACCTGTTCAACCTGCTCGACGCGCGCGGCGTCATCTCGGTGACCGAGCGCCAGGCCTATATCGGCCGGGTGCGCGAGCTGGCGAAGGGCTGCTGCGAGGCCTGGGTGGCAAGCCGCACCGGCTTGGCGGCGTCGGCGGCGGAGGCCTAATCCGGTGCCCGAACTGCTGCTCGAGCTCCTGTCGGAGGAGATCCCGGCGCGCATGCAGGCGCGCGCGGCGGACGACCTGAAGCGCCTGGTGCTGAACGGCCTGACGAAGGCCGGGCTCGAGCACAGCGGCGCCAGCGCCTACGTCACGCCGCGCCGCCTGGCGCTGGTGGTCGAGGGCCTGCCCGAGCGCCAGCCCGACGTGGCGGAGGAGAAGAAGGGTCCCAAGGTCGGCGCGCCGGAGGCGGCGGTCGCGGGATTCCTCAAGGCCAACGGCCTCGACTCGATCGACCGGGCCGAGGTCCGCGAGACCGACAAGGGACCGGTCTATTTTGCGGTGCGGCATGTCGCCGGCCAGCCGACGGCCGAGGTGCTGCCGGGCTTGCTCGAGGAGGCGATCCGCGCCCTGCCCTGGCCGACATCCATGCGCTGGGCCGGCACGACGTTTCGCTGGGTCCGGCCGCTGCACGGAATCCTGGCGATGTTCGCGGGCAAGGCTCTCGCGGGCACGCTCGACCTCGGCGGCGGCGATGTGGCGTTCGCCGACGCCACTAGCGGCCACCGCTTCCTGGCCCCTGAGTCGTTCCGGGTCAGCGACTTCGCCGACTACCAGGCCAAGCTGCGCGAGGCCAAGGTGATCCTCGACCGGGAGGAGCGCAAGGCGATCATCGCGGCGGAGGCGGCGACGCTGGCCAAGGCGAAGAAGCTCAGCCTGAAGGACGATCCGGCGCTGCTCGAGGAGCTGGCCGGCCTGGCGGAATGGCCGCAGGCGCTCCTCGGCCGCATCGACCCGGCCTACATGGACCTGCCGCCGGAGGTGCTCACCACCGCCATGCGCAGCCATCAGAAGTATCTCGCCACCCTCGACCGCGACGGCCGGCTCGCCGCGCGCTTCGCCTTCGTCGCCAACCTGCCGGCGCGCAAGGGCAGCAAGCGCCACGACAACATCGTCGCCGGCACCGAGCGGGTCTTGCGCGCGCGCCTCGCCGACGCCCGCTTCTTCTGGGACCAGGACCGCAAGCGGAGCCTGGCCTCGCGCGTCCCGGCGCTCGGCCAGGTGGTGTTCCACGCCCGGCTCGGCAGCCTCGACGCCAAGGTCGACCGCATGCAGGCGCTGGCCACCGAATTGGCCCGCCGCATCCCCGGCGCCGACGTGGATCGGGTGCGCTCCGCGGCGCGGCTCGCCAAGGCGGACCTGACCAGCGGCATGGTCGGCGAGTTTCCGGAGCTGCAGGGGATCATCGGGCGCTACTACGCGCTCGCCGACGGCGAGCACCAGGAGGTCGCCGAGGCGATCGCCGAGCACTATGGGCCGCTCGGGCCCAACGACCGCTGCCCCAGCGCACCGGTGTCGGTCGCCGTCGCGCTCGCCGACAAGATCGACACCCTGGTGGGCTTCTGGACGATCGGCGAGCGGCCGACCGGCTCCAAGGATCCCTACGCGCTGCGCCGCGCCGCGCTCGGCGTCATCCGCCTGATCGTCGAGAACGGCTTGCGCCTGCCGTTGATGGCGATTTTCGAAGCGGCCCAAAGCCAGATTCACCAAGCCATCCGCGCCACGAAATCCGGCGCGGAAGCCATCGCATCCGGAAAGCGGAACGTCCCCGGCTGGGACGGCCAGCTCGACGCGGATCTCTACGATCTGCTGCAATTCGTCACCGACCGCTTGAAGATCATTCTCAAGGACCGGGGCGTGCGCCACGACCTGATCTCGGCGGTCTTCGCCCTCGGCGGCGAGGACGATCTGGTGCGCCTGCTGGCCCGGGTCGACGCGCTCCAAGACTTCCTTAACTCGGAGGATGGAGAAAACCTGCTCACGGCTTACAAGCGAGCGGAGAACATCGTGCGCATCGAGGAAAAGCGCGACGGCAGGTCCTACCGGGAGGCGCTTCGCCCGAACAAGTTGGTCGAGCCGATCGAGAAGAATTTGGCCGAATATCTCGTCGAGGCGACGAGCGGCGCGAGGGAAGCGCTCTCCGTCGAGTCGTTCTCGGCCGCCATGGAAGAGATGGCCAAGCTGCGCCGGCCGGTCGACGACTTCTTCGACAACGTCATGGTGAACACCGAGGACGCGGACCTGCGCGCCAACCGCCTGCGCCTCTTGTCGGCGATCGGCGACACCCTCGGCCAAGTCGCCGATTTTTCCCGGATCGAAAGTTGAGTTAGTGGAGGGTTTGGCACCATGACCAAATGGGTTTACCGCTTCGGCGGCGGCGGCGCCGACGGCAATGCCGGCATGCGCGATCTCCTGGGCGGCAAGGGCGCCAACCTGGCCGAGATGTCGGCGCTGGGCCTCTTGGTGCCGCCGGGCTTCACCATCACCACGGAGGTCTGCCGCCACTTCACGGCCGAGGACGGCGCCTACCCCGACGGCCTGGAGGACGAGGTCGCGGCGGCGCTCGCCGAGGTCGAGGCCGCGCTGGGCGCGCGCTTCGGCGACCGCGAGAACCCGCTCCTGGTCTCGGTGCGCTCCGGCGCCCGGGCCTCCATGCCGGGCATGATGGACACGGTCCTGAACCTCGGCCTCAACGACGAGACCGTCGAGGGCCTGGCGCGCCAGTCGGGCGACCGCCGCTTCGCCTTCGACAGCTACCGCCGCTTCATCCAGATGTTCGGCGACGTGGTGCTGGGCGTCGATCACCACAACTTCGAGGAGATCCTCGAGCTGCACAAGGAGGACCGGGGCCTCGGCCAGGACACCGAATTGACGGCCGAGGACTGGGAGGCGGTGATCCACGACTACAAGGCCAGGATCGCGGAGGAGACCGGCGAGCCCTTCCCGCAGGAGCCCAAGGCGCAGGTCTGGGCGGCGATCGGCGCGGTGTTCGGCTCGTGGATGAACCCGCGCGCCGTCACCTACCGCCGGCTGCACAACATCCCCAAGGACTGGGGCACCGCGGTCAACGTCCAGGCCATGGTGTTCGGCAACATGGGCGAGGACTGCGCGACCGGCGTCGCCTTCACCCGCAATCCCTCGACCGGCGCGAACGAGTTCTACGGCGAATACCTGGTGAACGCCCAGGGCGAGGACGTGGTGGCCGGCATCCGCACGCCCCAGCACCTGACCGCCGCCGCCCGCGAGGCGAACCATTCCGACCTGCCGTCCATGGAAGAGGCCATGCCGGAGGTCTTCCAGCAGCTCCTCGACGTGCGCCAGAAGCTGGAGCGCCACTACCGCGACATGCAGGACATCGAGTTCACCGTCCAGCGCGGCACGCTCTACATGCTGCAGACCCGCACCGGCAAGCGCACCGCCGCGGCGGCGCTGAAGATCGCTGCCGACCTGGTCGACGAAGGCCTGATCGAAGAGCGCGAGGCGATCGGCCGCATCGACCCGGCGGCCCTCGACCAACTTCTCCACCCCATGCTCGACCCCGAGGCCGAGCGGCACATGATCGCGCGCGGCCTGCCGGCCTCGCCCGGCGCCGCCTCGGGCAAGCTGGTGTTCAGCGCCGACAAGGCCGAGACGCAGGCCGGCGCCGGCGAAAAGGTCATCCTGTGCCGGATCGAGACCAGCCCGGAGGACATCCACGGCATGCACGCCGCCTGCGGCATCCTGACCACCCGCGGCGGCATGACCAGCCACGCCGCCGTGGTGGCGCGCGGCATGGGCCGGCCCTGCGTCGCCGGCGCGGCGGACCTGCGCATCGACTACAAGGCGGGCGTGCTGCGGGTGCGCGACCTGGAGCTCCGCGAAGGCGACCTGGTGACCATCGACGGCTCCACCGGCGAGGTCATGAAGGGCGAGGTGGAGACGATACAGCCGCAGCTCTCCGGCGAGTTCGCCCGGCTCATGTCCTGGGCCGACCGGCACCGCACCATGAAGGTGCGCACCAATGCCGACACCCCGGAGGACTGCCAGACCGCCCTCGACTTCGGCGCAGAGGGCGTCGGGCTGTGCCGCACCGAGCACATGTTCTTCGACTCCGGGCGCATCGTCGCTGTGCGCGAGATGATCCTGGCCGACACCCCGCAGGGCCGCCGCAAGGCGCTCGACAAGATCCTGCCGATGCAGCGCGAGGACTTCATAAAGATCTTCCGCATCATGGCCGGCCTGCCGGTCACCATCCGGCTCCTCGATCCGCCGCTGCACGAGTTCCTGCCCCACGAGGAGGCGGCGATCGAGGAGGTGGCCGAGGCCTCCGGCCTGCCCATCGATCAGGTGCGCGCCCGCGCCCTGAAGCTCGACGAAGTGAACCCCATGCTGGGCCACCGGGGCTGCCGGCTGGCGATCACCTACCCCGAGATCTATCAGATGCAGGCGCGCGCCATCTTCGAGGCGGCGCTGTCGGTCGCCCGGGACTCCGGCGCGACGGTGCATCCCGAGGTGATGATCCCCCTGGTCGCCATGAGCGAGGAGCTGAAGATCCTTCGCGAGCTGGTGGAGGCGGTCGCCCGCGAGGTGCTGGCGGGCGCCGAGGATCTGGTGCCCTACGAGGTCGGCACCATGATCGAGCTGCCCCGCGCCTGCCTTCGGGCGCGCGAGATCGGCGAGATCGCCGACTTCTTCTCCTTCGGCACCAACGACCTGACCCAGACCGCCTTCGGCCTGTCGCGCGATGATGCGGCCAATTTCCTGAGCGCCTACGAGGCCCGCGGCATTCTCGAGCGCGACCCCTTCATGTCGCTCGACGCCGCCGGCGTGGGCGAGCTGGTGGCGATCGGCGTCGAGCGCGGCCGGGCGGGCAACCCCAAGCTGCACATGGGGATCTGCGGCGAGCACGGCGGCGACCCCGCCTCGATCGGCGAATGCCAGCGCCTCGGCCTGGACTACGTGTCCTGCTCGCCCTTCCGGGTGCCGATCGCGCGCTTGGCCGCCGCCCAGGCGGCCCTCGCGGCCGAGGCGGTCGAGGACTAGGCCCGGCCGGTCGTGGGCTAGCCGGTCACGGGCCGGGCGGTCACAGGAAGCCGATCACAGGAAGGCGATCACGGGAAGGCTCCCCGCTGGGGCCTTACTGCCCGAGCAGATCCAGCGCTTGCTGCAGGGTCTCGACCGACTGGTCGTGCTTGCCTTCGTTGTGCAGCGTCTCGCCTTTGTCGCGGAGCGCGACGACCTCGGCCTTCACGTCTTCGCTGAGCCCGGGATCGGCCGCCAGGGCGGCGTCGATCTTGCTGACCATGGACGGGCACTGACTGGCCAGGGCGGGAAACGCAAGCAAGGCCGCGACGGCCGCCGCGGCAAGGGTGCGCATAATCATGTCTCGATCTCCCTTTATCGTTCGTTGTCTCAATCGGCGATTATCTTGGCAAACTATAGGAGTAAACGGCGCGAAGGATAATGGTTCCGCCGGATGGGAGTCCGCAACTTCTCGTGAGGCCGCAGTCGCGCGCTGAGTCGCGCGCCGGTCAGAATCGCGCCCACGCGGGCTTAACGACCGTGAGCCGCGCCCCGCCCGCGGTCAGCGGCGGCGCGCCCTCGCCGATGTGCTCGAGACGCAGCAGCGCCAGCGCCCGGCCGTCGGCGGTCGAGCGCAGCACGCCGGCCTCCCGCTCGCCGCTCAGCACCGGCGTGCCCGGCGCCGGGACCGGGCCCTCGATCTCGACCGGCAGCAGGCGCTTCTTGACCAGGCCCCGGTAGCGGGTGCGGGCGGTCAGCTCCTGGCCCATGTAGCAGCCCTTCTGCCAGTCCAGGCCGTTCAGCTCGTCGAAGCCGGACTCCAGCAGCAGCGCCTTCTCGACCTCCAGGTCGCGGCTGCCGTCGGGCACGCCGAGGCCGATGCGCACGGCGTCGTAGTCCGCCGCTCGCGCGGCGGCGAAGCCGGCCGCCTCGAGCGCCGACTCGGCCCCGTCGCGCGGCAGCAGCGCCCGGGCGCCGAGCGCCGCCAGGCGCGGGTCGAGGAAGGCGACGCCGCCGGCGAAGTCTCGCGCCCGGCCGGGCGCCTCCGCGTCCAGGGCGAGCGCCGCGGCCGCGCCCGGGCCGAACAGGGCGGCGACCGCGTAGGCCTCGGCGGTGTCGCTCAGCTCGACCTTGGCCCGCAGCTTGTAGAGCTTCAGGCGCCGCAGCAGGTCGGCCCGCCGCTCGGCCTCGCACTCCAGCCAGAACAGCGTTTCGCCGCCGCCGGCATCCCCGGCATCGCCGGCATCACCGGCGTTACCAGCGCCGGGCCGCTCGACCAGGAAGAACTCGTGCAGGAACTTGCCCTGGGGCGTGAGAAACGCGCTCCAAAGGGCGCGGTCGGTTGACACCCGCGCCACGTCGTTCGATACGATGCCCTGCAGGAAGCTCCGGACGTCCGGCCCGCGCAGCGTCACCACCGCGCGGTGCTGCAGGATCGTGTAGGACGGCTGGCTCATGCGCGCTCGGGCCCACGGCAGTTGAGACCGCTGCTTAAGGTGGCGAGGCCGGCGCCGCGATGCAAGGGGACGGATGCAAGGGGACGACAGTGGGGCGACAGCGGGACGAAGGCGGGAGCATGCGATGAGCGAGACCTACGATCTGATCGTGCGCGGCGGCACCCTGGTGACGCCCGGCGGCGCCGTCGCCGCCGACTTGGCGGTTCGCGACGGGCGCATCGCGCGCCTCGGCGGCGGCGCGGACGCCGACGCGGCCGAGGTGATCGACGCCGCCGGCCTCCACGTCCTGCCGGGGGTGATCGACACCCAGGTGCATTTCCGCGAGCCCGGCAACGAGCACAAGGAGGACCTGGAGAGCGGCACGCGGGCCGCGGCGCTCGGCGGCGTGACGACGGTGTTCGAGATGCCGAACACCAAGCCCAGCACCCTCAGCGCCGAAACCCTCGCCGACAAGCTTGAGCGGGCGGCCGGGCGGGCGTGGACCGACCATGCCTTCTTCATCGGCGCCGCCGCCGAGAACGTGGACGAGCTGGCGCGCCTCGAGCGGCTGCCGGGGTGCTGCGGCGTCAAGATCTTCATGGGCTCCTCGACCGGCAGCCTGCTGGTCGACGACGACGAGACCCTGCTGCAGGTCCTGCAGGCCGGCCGCCGCCGGGCGGCGGTTCACGCCGAGGACGAGGACCGGCTGCGCGAGCGCCTCGCGCTGGTGCGCGGCGGCGCCAACGTCGATCAGCATCCGGTCTGGCGCGACGTCGAGGTCGCCTTGAAGGCCACCACCCGGCTGATGGCGCTCGCCCGGCGCGCCGGCCGGCCGGTCCACGTGCTGCACGTGACGACCGGCGAGGAGATGGCGGTGCTGGCCGAGAACAAGGACCTCGCCACGGTGGAGGTGACGCCGCAGCACCTGACCCTGGCGGCGCCCGAGTGC
The DNA here is from genome assembly GCA_033720555.1 of Kiloniellales bacterium. GTDB lineage: Bacteria > Pseudomonadota > Alphaproteobacteria > Kiloniellales > JAKSDN01 > CALJXB01. The sequence continues at coordinate 8,933 of JAWWCG010000025.1, forward strand.
TACCAGCGCCTCGGCACCTTCGCCCAGATGAACCCGCCGATCCGCGGCGCCGAGCAGCGCGAGGCCCTGTGGCGGGCGCTCGCCGGCGGCGTGGTCGACGTGGTCGGCTCCGACCACGCGCCCCACAGCCGCGAGGAGAAGGCGGGCGACTACCCGGCGACGCCCTCGGGCATGCCCGGGGTCCAGACGCTCCTGCCGCTGCTGCTCGATCACCTGAACGCCGGCCGCCTCAGCCTGGAGCGCCTGGTCGACCTGACCAGCGCCGGCGCGCAGCGCGTCTACGGCCTCGCCGGCAAGGGGCGGATCGCCGTCGGCTACGACGCCGACCTCACCCTGGTGGACCTCAAGGCGCGGCGGGAGATCGCGAGCGACTGGCTCGCCTCCAAGTGCGGCTGGTCGCCGTTCGAGGGCATGACGGTCGCCGGCTGGCCGATGGCGACGGTCTTGCGCGGCCGGGCGGTGATGCGCGACGGCGAGCTGATCGGCCGGCCCGCCGGCCGCCCCGCGCGCTTCGTCGAGACGCTCGGCGCCGGCACTGGAAAGACGGACGGCTAGCCATGGATCTCTACCACGTCTGGTGCAACCTCAAGCCCGGCGTCAGCGACACCGAATTCGCCGACAAGGCGACCGCCTACTTCCGCCACCTCGAGGCGCAGGGGCTGATCACCGGCCACCGCATCACGCGCCGCAAGCTCGGCCTCGCCCCGCCGCAGTTGCGCGAGTTCCACATCCTGCTCGAGGTCGCCGACCTGGCGCAGCTCGACCGGGCGTTCAACCACGTGGCGACGCGCAGCGAGCCGGTGGAGAGCTTCCACCACGCGGTCAACTCCCTAGTGACCGACTCCTATTTCGCGCTCTACCGCGACTTCCCCGACCCAGTGCGTAAGCGCGGCGAGGAGAAGTTCTGACGGCGGCGCCCGACGACCCTCGCCGCGCCTTCGCCCTCGCCATGGCGCGCTTCCAGGAGGGCGACCGCTCCGGCGCGCTCGCCGCCTTCCAGGCCGCCCTGGCGGCCGATCCCGATCACGCCGAGGCGGCGTTCGGCTGCGGCCTGTGCTGGGAGGCGGCCGGGCGCTGGGCGGAGGCGGAGGCCGCCTACCGCCGGGCCGTGGCGGCGCGGCCGGACTTCCCGGAGGCTCTCGTCAACCTGGCGGCGCTGCTGGCCCGCGGCGAGCGGCCGGCGGACGCGATCGCGCTGCTCGACGCGGTGCTCGCGCGCCGGCCCGAGTTCGAGGCGGCGCGCTTCAACCGCGGCACCGCCCTCTACGCCGTGCGCCGCCTGGCCGAGGCCGAGGCCGACTTCCGCCACATCCTCGACCACCGGCCCGGCCACGCCGGGGCCATGAACGAGCTGGGCCGCGTCCTCTTGAAGCAGACCGAGGTGCACGCGGCGGTCGAGCTGTTCCGCGAGGGCCACCGCCTTCACCCGCGCGACCCGCGGTTCCCGGTCAACCTGGCGAGCGCGCTGGAGCTGCTGAACGACCTGGCGGGCGCCGAGCGGGCGATCGCGCAGGCCCTGGCGCTCGCCCCCGAGGCGCCGGCCCTGCTCTACACCCAAGCCCGCTTGGCCCACCGGCAGGGGCGCCTCGGCGAGGCGCGCGCCCACCTGCACGACCTTCTGGCCAAGGCGCTGAGCGACGACGAGCGCGCGGAGTGCCTGTTCGAGCTGGGCGAGGTGCTGGACGAGCTGGACGAGGCCGGCGAGGCCTTTCGCGCGATCTCGGCGGGCAACGCGCTGCGCGCCCGAAGCCCGGCGGCCGAGAGCGCCGACGGCGCGCGCTTTCTCGAGCGCGTCGCGCGGGCCCGAGGCGGCTTCACCGCCGCGAGGATCCGCGCCGTGGCGGCGCGGGCACCCGCCGGCCGCCGGCCGTCGCCGGTCTTCTTCGTCGGCTTCCCGCGCTCGGGGACCACGCTGATGGAGCGCGCCCTCAAGGCGCACCCGCGGATCGTCACCACGGACGAGCGCTCGCCGCTCGCCCCGATCCTGGCCGAGCTCGGCGAAAGCCCGGGCTATCCGCAAGACCTGGAGCGCCTCGGCGGCGCCGAGATCGCGGCGCTGCAGGACCGCTTCTGGGCGCGGGCCGAGGACCTGCTCGGGCCGCTCGACGGCAAGGTCCTAGTGGACAAGATGCCCCTCAACCTAGTGAACCTGGGGCTGGCGAACGGCCTGTTCCCCGACGCCCGGGTGCTGGTCGCCCTGCGCGACCCGCGCGACGCTTGCCTGAGCTGCTTCATGCAGCGCTTTCAGTTCAGCGACGCCATGGCGAATTTCCTCGACCTCGAGTCGACCGCCACGGCCTACGAGGCGGTGATGGCGCTTTGGCTCCATTACCGCGAGGCGCTGAGCGCGCCCTGGCGCGAATACCGCTACGAGGACCTGGTGGCCGACTTTCGCGGCACTCTGGAGGGCGTGCTCGCCTTCATCGGCCTCGCCTGGCACGACGACGTGCTCGCCTACGGCGAACGGGCGAAGGAGCAGGTCATCACCACGCCGAGCTACCGCCAGGTGACGCGCGCGATCGACCCGCGGGCGGCGGGCCGCTGGCGGCGCTACCGCGACGAGCTGGCCCCGGTGCTGCCGCGGCTGCGGCCGCTGGTGCGCGCCTTGGGCTATGGCGAGGACTGAGGCGGGCTCTCGCGAGAACGACGCGCCGGATCAGTCGCCCAGGAGGGGCGTCGCGTCGCCGTCGGTCTCGAGGATCGCGTCCAGGATTCCGGCCCAGCCGTTCACCTTGCAGACGTGAATGGCGCTGTCGCGGCCGAGGCAGGCGATGAGCTGGAGCGCCAGGCGCTGTTGCTGGGTGCCTTCGGGAGCCGGGACGTCCTGTCGAATCATGGCCTGCATGGCCGATCCCTCTCGTGATGGAGCGGCCATCGCACCGGCGGAGCCGCGATCTGGCTCAAGTGTCGCCGAACAGCCGTAAGCAAATGATGAACCCTCGGACTTGCGCATATGCTCTTGGTACGCCGGGGTCGGCCGGAGTCATCCCTCCTCGCCCCGCGCCAGGGCGCCGAGCGGCAAGGCGGTGGTCGCCTTCACCTCGTCCAGCAGGATCGAGGAGCGGACGTGGGCCACCATCGGCAGGCGCAGCAGGCGGTGCATGAGGAAGTCCGAAAAGGCCTTGAGGTCGGCGGCCACCACCCGCAGGAGATAGTCGGCCTCGCCGCTGACGGCGTGGCACTCCAGGATCTCCGGCAGCTCCTGGACCGCCTGGTTGAAGGCCTGGGCCGGATGCTCGCTCTGCTTTTCCAGGGTGACGTTGACGAAGGCGACCACTCCGAAGCCGAGGCGCTCGCGGTCCAGGAGGGCCGCGTAGCCGCGAACCAGGCCGGCTTGCTCGAGGCGGCGCAGGCGGCGGTGGCACTGCGACGGCGACAGGTTGACCCGCTCGGACAGCTCGACGTTGGACAGCCGCGCCTCGCCCTGGAGACAGGCCAGCAGCCGCAGGTCCGTTCGGTCGAGCTCTTCGCGTTGCATGAATCACTCCTACATCGCCAAGTAAGCACATGAATCATGCGATATTAACCATTGCTTTCCAAGAAATAGCAAGATAACCCCGTCCATATTCGATTATTCTTGCACGATTGGGCACGATCTCGCCGGCGCCCGTTCGGCCTCCGGTCACCGGTGCGGCCCAGACCTCGAGCGAGGCCAAGGAGATCCGTCATGAACGCGCTCGCCGGTCCGGCATCGAGCCCGCCGGTTCCCGCCGCGGCGGCCAGCGACGCCAACCCCGCCGGCACCTGCGGTTTCGAGTTCGTCGAGTACGCCGCCGCCGACACCGCCGCCCTCGGCGCCCTGTTCGAGCGGCTCGGCTTCCGCGCGGTCGCCCGCCACCGCTCCAAGGCGGTCACGCTCTACCGGCAGAACGGCATCAACTTCGTCGTCAACCAGGAGCCCGACAGCTTCGCCCAGGCCTTCGCCCGCGCCCACGGGCCGTCGGCCTGCGCCATGGCGTTCCGGGTCGCCGACGCGGCCAGCGCCTTCACCCGCGCCGTCGATCTCGGGGCCGAGCCCTCCGCCGGGCGGATCGGCCCGATGGAGCTCAACATCCCGGCCATCAAGGGGATCGGCGGCAGCCTGATCTACCTGGTCGACCGCTTTGCGGCGCCCGCCTCCGAGGCGTCGATCTACGACATCGACTTCGTGGCGATCGCCGGCGCCGATCCCGCCCCGGCCGGCGTCGGGCTGACGCTGGTCGACCACCTCACCCACAACGTGCGGCGCGGGCGCATGGACGCCTGGGCCGGCTTCTACGAGCGCCTGTTCAATTTCCGGGAGATCCGCTACTTCGACATCGAGGGCAAGCTGACCGGCCTGAAGAGCCGGGCCATGACCAGCCCCTGCGGCCTCATCCGCATCCCGATCAACGAGTCCGCCGACGACAAGTCGCAGATCGAGGAATACCTCGCCGCCTACAAGGGCGAGGGCATTCAGCACATCGCGCTCTCGACGGACGACATCTACGCCACCGTCGAGGCCTTGCGCGCCCGCGGCGTGCCGATGATGGACCCGCCGCCCGCCGCCTATTACGACGCGATCGACGCGCGCCTGCCCGGCCACGGCGAGGACCTGGAGCGGCTGCGCGCCCTCGGCATCCTGATCGACGGCGCGCCCGGCGGCGGCCTCTTGCTGCAGATCTTCACCAAGACCGTGATCGGCCCGATCTTCTTCGAGATCATCCAGCGCAAGGGCGACGAGGGCTTCGGCGAGGGCAATTTCCGGGCCCTGTTCGAGGCGATCGAGCGCGATCAGGTCGCGCGCGGCGTGCTCGACGACCCTGGCGCGGGGCCCAAGTGACATGACCGAGCCCGGCGACTTCGTCGTCGACCAGGGCTGGCCGGCCTACACGTCCGAGCACCACGCCATCTGGCGCGCCCTGTTCGAGCGTCAGGCCAGGCTGCTACCCGGCCGCGCCTGCGCGGAATACCTGCGCGGCCTGGCGCAACTGGGCGTCGCCGCCGACGGCATTCCGGAGTTCGCGCGCCTGAGCGACGTCCTGGAGCGGGCGACCGGCTGGCGCATCGTCGCCGTGCCGGGGCTGGTGCCCGACGAGACCTTCTTCCGGCACCTGGCGAACCGGCGCTTTCCGGCGACCAACTGGATCCGCGCGCCGGCGCAGATGGACTATCTGCAGGAGCCCGACGTCTTTCACGACGTGCTCGGCCACGTGCCCATGCTGATCCATCCGGTGTTCGCCGACTACATGGCGGCCTACGGCCGCGGCGGGCTCAAGGCGGCCGGGCTGGGCGCGCTCCACCGCCTGGCGCGGCTCTACTGGTACACCGTGGAGTTCGGCCTGATCCGGCGCGCCGAAGGCCTCAGGATCTACGGCGCGGGCATCCTCTCCTCGCGCACGGAATCGGTCCATTGCCTGGCGGATCCGCGGCCGCGGCGCCTCGCCTTCGACCTGCGGCGGGTGATGCGCACCCAATACGTGATCGACCGCTTCCAGGACACCTACTTCGTGATCGACGGCTTCGACGCGCTGTTCGCGGCCACCCGCCCCGAGTTCGCGCCTCTCTATCGCGCGCTCGAGGGCCTGCCCGACATCGCGCCCAACGCCGGCGCCCCCGGAGACCGCTCGGTCGCGCTGGAAGCCGTTTGAGGCGAGGCGAGCTGAGCCGCGCCCCGACACCAACCACTCCAAACAAATCGACGGCTTGCTCCCGCACCCTCGGGCCGGTGGCGCGGCGTTCACGCTCGGCAGTGCGGGGGCCAAGCTGGATGGGATCGGCCTCCCCCCTCTCAAGAGTCTTCAGGATTTCTTATAGACATAAAGATATCTTTATATCATTATCTCACTTCGCGATCGGACCGACGAAGAAAGGCGCGCATGCAGGATTTGCTGACGGCTCTCAAGGCAGTGGCGGAACCGACCCGCCTGCGGCTGCTCGCGCTCTGCGCCCACGCCGACCTGACCGTTTCCGACCTCACCCAGATCCTCGGCCAGAGCCAGCCGCGCATTTCCCGGCATTTGAAGCTGCTGGCCGACGCCGGCCTGCTCGACCGCATTCGCGAGGGCAATTGGGTCTATTTCCGCCTGGCCGGGCGCGGCGCGGCGGCCGAGCTCGGGCGCATCCTGGCCG
>JAWWCG010000026.1:0-14690 GCA_033720555.1 Kiloniellales bacterium
CCACAGCCCGACCGGCCGGTCGCGGCCGCGCACCTGCTGGTCGGGCAGCGCCGCGAAGGCCGCGAGGGCGGCCCCGGCGCCGGCCGCGCGGGCCGTCTGGTAGGCCGCGTCCGACAGGATGATCGCGGCGCGCCAGTCGCGGGTCAGCGCCTCCAGCCGGCTGGCGACGTTGACCGTGTCGCCGGCGACCGTGATCTGGCCATGGTCGCGGCCGCCGACTTCGGCGACGGCGACCGCCCCGAAATCGATGCCGATGCCGCAGGCGAGCGCGGGCCCGCCCGGCGAAGCGGTCTCGGCGGTCCAGTCGGCGACCTCGCCGGCGATCTGCCGCGCACAGCGCACGGCGTTGGCCGCGTCCTCGGGTTGGCCGCCCGGCACGCCGAACACCACCAGGGCGCCGTCGCCGATGAACTTGTCGATGACCCCGCCATGGGCCTGCGCGGCGCGCTCGACCCCGTCGTGAAAGCGGCGCAGCAGCGCGGCGGTGGCGGCCGCGGTCATGTTTTCGCTGGCCCGCGTGAAGCCGACGAGATCGACGAACATGACCGCGGCCATTTGCGTGCGCTCGGCAACGCCCTCGCCGGCGGCGCGCTCGCCGCGCGCCAGCAGGCCCGCGGCCGCCAGCGGCGAGACATAGCGCGACAGGACCGCGCCGCGCCGCTCGGCGAGGCCGCGACCGCGGGTCTCGCGAACCGCCAGCCCGGCGACGACGAGGGCCGCGCCGAGCGCGAGGACGAGGCTCGGAAAGGTGTAGTTCAGCCAGGCCCGCCAAGCGACGAAGGCGAAGAGGTTCAGCGCGCTCCAGGCGGCGAGCAGACCGCCGGCCGCCAGCATCGCGATGGCGGGGCGCCGCAGCAGCCCGAGCATGGCGGCGAGCGCGCCGGCGAGCGCGAGCGCCAGCAGGTCGAGCCAGAGAACCGGCGACCCGCGGCGCAGGAACCCGCGGCCGAGGAAATCGTCGATGACGTTGGCGAACACCTCGACCCCGGGCAGCATGGCGCTGAACGGCGTCTGGAAGCGATCGCCCAGGCCGGCCGCCGTCGGGCCGATCAGGACCAGGCGGTCGCGAAAGGCGCCCGGCGCGAAGTCCCCCTTCGCGACGTCGATCAAGGACCAAGTCTCGAAGGTGCCGTTGGGCCCGGCGTAGTCGATCGCCATCGCCGTCTCGTGGTCGGCGGCGAAGAACCGCTCGCCGATGGAGAGGCCGCGGCCGAGGTCCAGCGACAGGCCGTCCCGGTCCACGCCGAAATAGAGCCGCGTCGCCTCGACCGGCAGCGACGGAAAGTAGGCGTCGCCGTAGCCGATCGCGCCATGGGAGAAGCGCAGGCTACCGTCCGCCTCGACGAAGACGGTGACGTGGGCGGGCAAGCCGGCCGCGAGGAACGCCGGGAGCGGCGCCAGAACGCCCGCCGGGTGCGCCGGCGCTCCGGCGAGGCCGCCCGCCTCCGAGCGCACGACGCGGAAGGCCGCCCGCTCGATGGCCTCCGGCAAGGCCGTGTGGTTCGCCTGCGCCGCGTCGTAGACGAAGGCGAAGGGCACGATGACGTTGCCGGCGCGCGCGATCGCCGCCGCCAGCGCCCGGTCGGCCGCGCCGCCCGACGTCTCGTCTTCGGGGCCGACCAGCAGGAGGTCGAAGACGATGCCGCGCGCCCCGTCGGCGGCCAGCGCGTCGACCGCGTCCGCCAGCCGCGCACGCGAGAACGGCCAGCGGCCGAGCGCGGCCAGGGTGCGGTCGTCGATCGCCACGATGGCGATCTCGTCGCCGCCGGCCTCGGGTCCGCGCAGGCGAAATCGCCAATCCAGGGTCTCCCCCTCGATCGCCTGGAACGGCCCGGCGTCGCGCGCCGCGAGATAGACCAACGCCAAGGCGAGCGTCAGGACCGCGACCCCAAGCGTTTCGAGCCTGGCCCATGGCTTGGTCCCGGCGGGGCGCTTCGGCGGGCCGGGCGAAGCGCTCACGGCAGCCGCGTACGGGCCAGCACGTCCTCGACCCGGGGGCTGCCCCATCGCTTCGGCGGCGAGGGCGCGCCGCCGAGCTCGACGTCCGTGCCCTCCGCCTCGCTCAAGGTGACGCGGGTTCCGTCCGCCGTGCCCGTCACCTCCACCACCCCGGCGACGACGAACACCGAAGACCGCTCCGCCTGCGCCTCGGTCACCCACTCGGTCGAGCGCACCGAGGCGATCGCCGCCTGGGTCCAGACCTCGAAGCCGCCGCGCCAAAGATCGGAGAGGCTGGTGCGAACGATCCCGATGAGCAGGGTGAGCCGGCCGCGCATGCCGTCCTCGGGCGCAAAGGCGACGATCTCGACGTCGCTCTCCGCGCCGACCGCCAGCGTGGACCCGTCGCGGAACTCGATCTCCGCCTTGGCGGCCGTCGCGGTGACGATCCGATCGCCCCGGTAAACGGCGGCGCCCAGATGAAGCGGCCGGGCCACCGCCTCGCGCACCGCGGTGACCGCGCCCTGCTGGCGCACGACGTGTCCGATCGCGTCCTCCGGTTCGGCGGACGCCGCGGGGCTCACGGGGCCCGCAGCGGCCGCGATCAGCCACAGGGTCACGACGCCGGCGGCCAGACGGCGCAGGCGTTCGCCGGCGAAACCGACGGCGCTTCGGGCCGCGACGCTCCCGGCCTCGGGCCGGGGTCTTGGCAGCGTGCACATCATGGCATGATCCCCTCTGTTGCTTTCGGACTCCTCGCGGCCGCCGGCGAGGTCGAATCGGCCGGACGGCGCGCCCTCCGCAGCCTACGAGATCCCCCTTCGACCGCCCCAGTATGGACCGGGACGCCGGTTTTAGGAATTCGGCTCGCCCACGCGACCGCTTTGCCGCGGGGACAGGCGCCAAAGCCGCCTCGCATCGCATGGGCCCTGTGAGCTTCACACGGGCCGTGCGGGCTTCATAAGGCGCGGATATTTCCGCTTGGCGACGGCGCGGCCGGAATTTGGTTTCAATTGTAGTCGGCCCGCCTAAGGTGAGGTCGCCGCGCGACAGCGCGTTCCCGGCAGGAGGTGCCCTCCCCGTCATGGCCTTGGTGATCCTTCACGTCGTGATCCAGGTGTGCCTGATCGTCCGGGTCCTGCTGCGCTCCCACCGCGAGCCCGCCTCCCGCCTCGCCTGGATCGTGGTCATCGCCGCGGTGCCGATGCTCGGCATGCTGGCCTACGTTCTGTTCGGCGAGGTGAATATCGGGCGCGGGCGGATCGAACGCATGCGCCAGGTGCTCGCCCGGCTGCCGCCGGCGGACGGCGGGCTCGACCTCGACGATCTCGAGAGCGCGGTTCCGCCGCACTACGCCCCGCTGTTTCGCCTCGGGCATTCCATCGGCGGCTTCCGGCCGGTCGGCGGCAACAGCGGGCGGCTGCTGGCGGACTCCAACGCGGCGATCGACGCCATGGTGGCCGACGTCGACGCCGCCCGCGCGCACGTCCATCTGCTGTTCTATATCTGGCTGCCCGACACCAACGGCCGCAAGATGGTCGAGGCCCTCGAACGGGCCGCCGCGCGCGGCGTCGTCTGCCGGGTCCTGGTCGACGATCTCGGCTCGCGGCCGCTGATCGGCTCGCGGCTCTGGCGGGACATGGCCCGCGCCGGCGTCCGCGTGGCCCGGGCCTTGCCGATCGGCCACCCGCTGCTGCGCCTGATGAAGGGCCGGATCGATCTGCGCAACCATCGCAAGATCGTCGTGATCGACGGCCGCGTCACCTATTGCGGCAGCCAGAACTGCGCCGATCCGGAATTCCGCATCAAGGCGCGCTATGCGCCATGGGTCGATGCCGTGATCCGTTTCGAAGGACCGATCGCACGCCAGAACCAGCGCCTCTTCGCCGGCGATTGGATGGCGCACGTCGACGAAGACCTGGCCGGCCTGCTCGACGAGCCGCCCGCCGCCGGCGCTGCCGGCACCACCAGCGCCGACGGCACCGACGGCTTCGTCGCGCAAGCCGTGGGGACCGGTCCCACGGTGCGTTTTTCCGCCATGCCGGAAATGTTCGAATCGCTGATGTACAGCGCCCACCGCGAGCTGGTCGCGACCACGCCCTACTACGTTCCCGACGAGGCCATGCAGGCCGCGCTCTGCGCCAGCGCCCACCGCGGCGTCGCGACCAGCCTGGTGGTGCCCGCGCGCAACGATTCCTGGATCGTCGGGGCGGCGAGCCGCAGCTACTACGGGGAGCTACTCCACGCCGGCGTGCGCATTTTCGAGTACCGGCCGGGCCTGCTGCACAGCAAGACGCTGACCGTGGACGGCGAGATCACGCTGATCGGGTCCGCCAACATGGACCGCCGGAGCTTCGAACTGAACTACGAGAACAACATCCTGCTCCACGACCGCGCGCTCACCTCGGAGGTGCGCCGCCGCCAGCAGGACTACATCGACGCCTCGCGGCTGATCGACGCCGAACTGGTGGCGGCGTGGAGCGCGCCCGTCCGCATCTGGAACAACGCCATCGCCATGTTCGGGCCGGTGCTCTGACGGGGCCGGACAAGCCGCCGGACAAGCGGCCGGATGGGGCGCCGGAGCCGCCGATTGTGTTCGCACCGCCGCTTCGGCACAATGCGGAGCGTGGATCGCGTCGGGAGGAGACAGTCACGATGAGGGACATAGACGCTCTGACGGCGGAACGTGACCGCATCGAAAGCGAGCTCCGCCAGTTCGAAGAACGCCAGGAGACGTTGGAGAAGGAGGGCGCCGGGCTTCTCGGCCAGACCAAAGCCGCCGAGGACGACGAGGAGGCCCTGGCCAAACTCAAGATCGAGCTCGAGCAGCTCGCCGAGGCCAAGCGCGAGAACGACCGGTCGATCGAGCAATCAACGAAGCGGCTGGAAGAGATCGAAACGCTGATCGCCATGCAAGAACAAAGCGACATGTCCTGAGCCTGGCCGAGCCCCGGCACGCGCGAGGCCGCGCGTCCGGCCCATAGCCACTGTTGCCGCAATTGCCGCCAGTGCCGGCGGGCGCATCCGCGCGCCCCGCCGGCGAATGCCAGAGGATCCTGGCGGATGCCAGCGGATCCTGGCGGATCAGAGCATCTCCGAGGCCCAGCCCGTCTCCACCGTCCATCCCGGCTGATTGATCGGCAGCTCCTCGAAGCGGCGCCTGGCGTCCATGCAGTCGATGGAGCGCTCGGACTCCTCCTCGGCGACGGTCGCTTTCTTCTTTTCGTTGAAGGCGCCGATCAGCTGATCGGCCTGATCCGAGGATTCGGCCATGTGTTTCAGGAGCTCCTCGACCCGACTGGCATAGCCCTGGGTCTCCAGGCCGCACGATTCCGCCACGCCGGCGAAGGCGCCCGCGATCTCGCTGACCTGCGAAGGATCCTCGTCGGTGGCGGCAAAAGCCGGGCTCGCACCCAGCACGCCAACCGCAAACACTAGCCCCATGATGCGCATATCTTGCCTCCCTCCGAGGTCTGCCGTCTCTTACGACCTGTCTTACGTCAAGTGTTGCGTCAGATGATCTTCGCGAGGCGGCCGCCACGCGGGCGCCCGGCGCGCGCCGGGCACAGGGCCCCGCCGGCCGCGCGGCCTACCACGTGCCGCGCTTGCCCCGCCACTCCCACTGCTCGCCTTCGCCGCAAAAATCCCAGGTTCCGGCGAATTCGTCGTAGGCCTGGTTGAACTGGAAGCGAACCACGCCCCAGTGATGATTTCCTTCCTTTGCCGTCGTGCAGCGCTGCGGCGAAGACTTCGCGGTCCAGAAGCCTTCCCACTGCCCGCTGTCGTCGGCGGAATAGAACGTCACCCAGGGCCCGTCCGGGACCGAGGCCATGCGGCCGTACTCGTCGAAGGTCGACTTCGCCGTGTGCGTGCCGCCGCGGCTGGTCTGCCATTCGGAGAGCCAGCGGCCCTCGGCCTGGTCGAACACGCCTTCGGCCGAGGCGGCGCCGCCGGCGGCAGCCGCGAGTAACAGCGCCGCGGTCGCCGCGCCAAGAATTTTCATGTCAAATCTCCCCGCCGCGTTCCAAATCCAGGGGCCGCTTCGCCACGGCCCGGCGCCCGCCCCGTCCGCCGTCAAGAATGCTCGCCGTCACTTCGCTTCGACGATGCCCCGTCGAACAAGACTGGAGCGCGCACGCAATAACATGGCCCCCGGACCGTGGTGGCCCCGCGAGACCGGATCGAATGAATTATTATACAGCCCCGCAGCGGACCTGAACACTAAGGAGCGCAGCCCAGCTCGGCCTTTTCCTGGGCATAGCTCGCGATCATCTCGTCCTTGGACTCCTGCGGGATGGAGCCGTTCTCCTCGGTGGCGGAGATCTGCATGTCGAGCGTGGCGCACCTCTCCGCTTTCGTCTGCGCCGTTTCCGAGCCCTGGCAGCCGCCGAGGACCGCCAGGACAAAGAGAGCCACTGTGGGTCGAAGCATCGCACCAGTCCTCCGCGCCGTCGCCGGTCGAGCGGCGGGCGCACCCGGCCGCCGCCGCAGCGGCCATCCTAGGCCCGGCGCGGTGGCGGGGCAACACGGCGGCCGCGCCGGCCGCATCGGCCGCGTCGGGGGCATGCCGGCGCCCTCCGGCGATCGCGGCCCTGCGGGGACTCTCCAGGCGGCTCCCGGCTTCCGATGGCCGCCGGTTCGGGCTATGATCCCCAGCGTTCGAAGCCGAGACTGGCGGCGACGCCCGGCACGTTGAGGAGACCGCGTATGAGGGGAACCATCGTCATCTTGCTGCTGGCCGCCGTGAGCGCCGTCAGCGCCTTGAGCGGCTGCGGCACCTCGGTCGAATCGGCCGACCAGGACCGGGTGCTGATCAGCTACCACAATTTCGCCGACTCGCCGGACTCCCTCCAACCTCTCGCCGAAGAGCAGTGCGCGCCCTTCGAGCGCAGCGCGGTCTACCGGGGCACGACCCTGGGGCAAGGCACGCTCGGCTTCTTGACGGCTCTGCCCCTGCAGGCCGAATTCGAATGCCGCGCGCCCTATCAGTTCTAGCCGCCGGGCGCCGACTTACGACCCGGCGCCGACTTACGACACGGCGCTGGCGCGGCCTCGTCGCGCTGGCGCTGATCGCCCCGACGGGGCTCGCCGCCTGCGCCGGGCCGATCGACGCCTATGAGGGCGCGCCGCTGTCCGACGGCGCGGTCGCGACGATCCTCGGCGGCGGCCTGCCGCACCTCCGCTCCGTCGACGACAGGCCGATCGCGCCGGAGCCCATCGTCGGCCCGCCCGATGCGCGCGTGCCGGCCGGGGCGCGGACGCTGGTCGTCGACTACCAGCCTTGTTTCACGGCCACCCTGTGCGGCTTGGCCGCGGTGAGCGCGGAGGTGGTCCTGCGCCCCCAAGGCGTCTACGTCATTCGTCACGAGACCCGCGGGTGCACGCCCTGGGACGCGCTCGCCTCGGTCGCCCGGAGGCAATCCAAGCCGTGCCGCAACTACCTCTGGATCGCGGAACGGGCAAGCGGCGAAACGGTGTGGGGCGAGGCCCCGGCAGCCGGCAACGATTAGCGCCGGCGCGGCGCGCCGCCCTCAGCCGGCGCCGCCGCCGGCCAGCGCCTTGCGCAGTTGCTCGTCCTGCTCCGTCGTCAAGGAGGTCTTCAGCACCGTGCCGCCGTACTTGCTGATGTCCGGCAGGACCTTCTCGGCGTTGACCGAGCGTATCAGTATGAAAAGCGCCGAGGTCCCCTCGGTGATCGTCGAGCCCAGGGACTTGATGAACTCGTCGTTGATGCCGTAGTCGGCGAGCCGGCCGGAGAGCGCGCCCCAGCCGGCGCCGACGGCGAGGCCGGTGCCCCAGCCGAGCAGCGGATTGAGGAACAGCAGGCCGACCAGCAAGCCGAACAGGCCGCCCCACATGGCGCCGCTGGAGGCGCCCATGGCCACCAGGTTGACCGACTGCTTGAGATGGACCTTTCCCTTCTCGTCGCGCACCACCACGCAGGCGTCCTCGAGATCGATCAGGTGCTCGGCCTGGAGCATGCGCAGCTCGTTGAGCACCGCATCCGCGGTTTCCGGCTTGTCGTAGCCAATACAGACCAAATCGCTCATGCCTTGCCTCCCGTGCTTGGGACTCTCGCCAGCTCCCGCCCGGCCCCGCTCACTTGTCGCAGGTGCCGAAGGACCCGGAACTGCAGACCGAACCGTCGGTCCACACGGTTTGATCCAAGGAGGCGCGGTCGAGCGTCGCGCCTTCCAGGTTCGCGCCATTGAGATCGGCGTTATCCAGTATGGCGCCCGTCAGATTGGCGCCGGTGAGGTCCGCGCCCTGCAGCTTCGCGCCGCTCAGGATCGCCTCGCCGAAATTGGCGCCCGACAGATTGGCGCCGCGCAGGTCGCTGTCCGTCAGATCGACGAAATCGAAGGTCGCGCCGGAAAGGTTCGCGCCGCCGAGCTTCGAGCTGCGCGCCGTCGCGCCGGAAAAACGCGCGCCGCTCAGGTCGGCGCCTTCGAGGTTGGCCTCGTTGACGAAGGCGTTGCGCAAGTCGGCGTCCGGGTAGGCCGCACCCTTGAGGTCGCAGCCGTCCCACACGATGCCTTCCTTCGGCGGATCCTCGCAATCGGCGTAGGCCGGTGCCATCGCCAGCGGCGACAAGCCGATCCAAATCGACGCGGCGATGATCGAGATCGTCCTCTTCAAGATGCTCCTCCCTGGTCTTCCCTCGGGCCGCCCGGCGGACGACCTGAGGGCTGTAGTTTATCCGACGAAGCATGACAAGCCGTCTTCGCTCGGGCCGGCTTCGCTCGGGGCCGTCTCAGGTGGGCCGTCTCGGGCGGCCTGTCTCCGGCCGCCCGGCGGCTTCGCTCTAAGGTTGCATGAAGCGCATCTCCAACCCTTCCAGGACGGTGTCGGCGGCCACGGCGGCCAGGATCATGCCCATCACCCGGCTGACGATGCTGGCGCCGCTCTCCCGGATCAGCCGGTGGATCGGGTTGGCGAGCAGCAGCAAGACGAGGGTGAGCGCGAGGACCGCGAGCATGACGACGCTCGTCAGGCTTTGGTCGACCAGGCTGAAGCGGTGATTGTCCGTCAGCAGGACGACCGCCAGCATGGCGCCGGGACCGGCGATCGACGGCACCGCCAGGGGAAAGATGGCCAGGTCGCCGTCGCCGGCGGCGCCGAGCTTCATTTCGCTCTGCGGCTTCGAGGAGCCGAAGATCATGGTGAGGGCGAAGAGGAAGAGGATGATCCCGCCCGATATTTGAAACGACAGCAAGGAAATGCCGAGCGCCTCGATGAGGAGCTGGCCGCAGACGAGGAAGAACAGCAGGATGGCGGCCGCGGTGACGATGGCTTTGATCGCGATGCGCTTGCGCAGGCGCGGCTCCATGCCCGCGGTCACGGCGAGAAAGACCGGCAAGGTCCCGATCGGATCGACCACCACCCAGATTGTCACGAACTCTTCGAAAAGACCGCTCCAGTTCACGATCACGCCCCTTCCCGATCCACCGCCCCTCTCCTTAGCAAATTATTCGCCCGCGGACAGCCCTCGGGCGACGTCGGCCCTTGCCGTGGGCCGACGGACTTTCGCGCAGTGCGGGAAGCCGGCGACGTTCAGCCGCGCCGCCAGCGCCGTCCAAGCCGCCGGCCGAGCGCGCGGGGCCGCCGTCTCAGGGCCGCAGCGCAGCCGGGCGCGCAGTGAGGCGCCCAGGCAGGCGCCCAGCCAGGCGCCCAGTCAGGAACGCAGTCAGGCACGCGGTGGCGAGGCTCAGACGGTGTCGTCGCTTTCGCCCGCCCGCGAGATCCCCTCGACCGTGCCGAGATAGAGCCCGTCGGCAGCGGCCAAGTCCTTGATCTTCTGCGCCACCTGTTGCCAGACCACGACGCCCTCGACGTCGTTGGACGACGCCAATTCGGCGGTGCGCCGGGCCGCCATGGAGAGCGAGCGCTCGCGATAGCGACCGTAGAACGCCTTCGAATAGAGGCTTATGTCCTCATCCGAGCAAGGCATCTCCCCCATCCCCCTAGGATCCCGATCACAAGGATACCAAGGACACTTATGTCCTCAAGCCGCGGGCATGTCCAGTGACAAGGGCCAGCGGGCGCGCCCGCCCGCGTGGGCGTTCGCCGCCCCCAAGGGGCCCGGCCCGGGCCCGCTTGGGCGCCCTCTCGTCTCGTCATTTGCGCTGAATTTGCGCTGGATTTTCGCTGGATTCTCGCTGGACCTTCGCCGGGGCCAAGCGCCGCTCGGGCGCCGCGGTGGCGCGGTGGCGCGAGGGTCGCGGCGCCAAATTCATCCCTGCGAAATCCCGGCCTCGCCAGTTCCCGCTTGACAGGTCGCGGGATCGATGGTTCTAGTTGCGAATGATTTGCATTCTCAATTAGAGCCTTCCAGCATCGTCACCGACATGGACGCCCCCCTCAGCCTCCGCGATCTCGCCTTGCTGGTCGTTCTCGGCACCACCGGCCGGGCGCCGGCGCATGGACCGCGAGCTTGTCTGGCTCGACGCCATGACGCTGCGCCACCTCCCGCAGGAGGCGGCGGAATGAGCCCGATCCCGACCGCACGAGGCGCGCCGTGACGATCTGGCGAAACCTGGATCCGCAGACGCTCGGCCTGCTGCTCGCCCACGCCGCCGAGTTGCGCGCCGCCCAATCGCGGGCCCGGCGGCGCCGGGCGACCGCCGCGCCCGAAGCGCGCCCGACGGCGCACCCGCACGCGGACCCCCTTCCAGTTCAAGCAAGCGAGGACTGATAAGATGAGAGGACTGTTCTTGGCGCTCGGCCTGGCCTTGGCCGGCCCGGCCAACGCCACGGAGACGGCGGAGGTGCTGCACACCTATGCCGACATCGCGCTCGCCGAATACGAGGATTCGCTGGCGACCGCCCGCGACCTGCAGAAGCGCGTCAACGCCTTCCTGGCCGCGCCGAGCGCCGAGACGCTGGCCGCGGCGCGACAGGCATGGCGGACGGCGCGGATCCCCTACCAGCAGACCGAGGTCTACCGCTTCGGCAATCCGATCGTCGACCAATGGGAAGGCCGGGTGAACGCCTGGCCCCTCGACGAGGGCCTGATCGACTACGTCGACGGCGCCTACGGGGCGGACAGCGAAGACAACGCCTACTACACGGCGAACGTGATCGCCAATCCCGGGCTGACCTTCGGCGGCGCGACGATCGACGCCACGGTGATCGACGCCGCGCTCATTCGCTCCCTGCACGAGATCGACGAAGTCGAGGCCAACGTCGCCACCGGCTATCACGCGATCGAGTTCCTGCTGTGGGGGCAGGACCTTAACGGCACGGGCCCCGGCGCCGGCGCGCGGCCGTGGACCGATTACGCGCCCGATCAGTGCACCGGCGGCAACTGCGAGCGGCGCGCCGCCTATCTCAAGACGGTGAGCGACCTGCTGGCCGCCGACCTCGCGGAGATGGTCGGCCATTGGCAGGCCGACGGCGCGGCGCGCGCCGCCCTCGCCGCCGGCGCGCCGGACCAGGGTCTGGCGGCGATCCTGATCGGCATGGGCAGCCTGTCCTATGGCGAGCTCGCCGGCGAGCGCATGAAGCTCGGCCTGCTGCTGCACGATCCCGAGGAGGAGCACGACTGCTTCTCGGACAACACCCACAACTCCCACTTCTACGACGCTCTCGGCATCCAGAACGTCTACCTCGGGCGCTATCGGCGCATCGGCGGCGGCTTCGTCGAAGGCCCCTCGGTGAGCGACCTGGTGAAGGCCAAGGCCCCGGACCTCGACGCCGAGATGCGCGAGCGCCTGGCGGCGACGCTGCGCGCCATGGCCGACATCAAGGACGCGGCGGAAAGCGGGCGCATGAGCTACGATCAGATGATCGGCGAGAACAACCCCGAAGGAAACCGACTGGTCCAGGACGCGATCGACGCCCTCGTCGAGCAGACCAAGACCATCGAGAAGATCGTCGCCGCGCTCGATCTCGGGGCCCTGGCGTTCGAAGGCTCCGACAGCCTCGACGACCCGGGCGGCATCTTTCAATAGGACGATGGCGCGAGAGGTCGGCGGCGCGCGCGGCGGAAAACGCGTCATGAAACCTTGGCGGTTCATCGTCGTCGCGCTGGCGTGGGCGGCGCCGGCGCTCGCCCTGGCGGCGATGAGCGACGATGACAAGGCCGCGATCCTCGCGCCGACCGCGGACTTCGCGCGGGCCGAGCGGTGGGAGTCCCTGCCCGGCGGCACGGCCACCAACCGCGCGCGCTTCGACCGCGAGGCCTTCTCGCAGCCCTCGGCCAACCTGTCGTTCGAGGAGAAGGCCGACTTCGCCGTCGGCAACGGCCTGTTCCGCCGGATCTGGGTGAGCGCGCCGGCCTCGACCCGCAGCGCCGACGGCCTCGGCCCGCTCTACAACGCCCGGGCCTGTCAGCGCTGCCACCTGAAGGACGGCCGCGGCCATCCGCCGGCCGGCCCCGACGACAGCGCCGTCTCCATGTTCCTGCGGCTCTCGGTTCCGCCGCAGTCGGAAGCGGACAAGGCGCGGCTCGCGGCGCGGCGCGCCGCCGTCATCGCCGAGCCGACCTACGGCGAGCAGCTCCAGGACCTCGCCATCGCCGGCCACGCGCCCGAGGGCCGCATGACCATCGACTACCGGGAGATCCCGGTCGCGCTCGCCGGCGGCGAGGTGGCGAGCCTGCGCAAGCCGACCTATGATATCGTCGATCTCGGCTATGGCGCGTTGCACCCAGAGGTCATGGTGAGCCCGCGGGTGGCGCCCCAGATGATCGGCATGGGACTCCTGGAGGCGGTCGCGGCGGACGACATCCTGGCCGGCGCCGATCCCGACGACGCCGACGGCGACGGCGTGTCCGGCCGGCCGAATAGGGTGTGGGACTCCGTGACCGGCGGCGTCGGCCTCGGCCGCTTCGGCTGGAAGGCCGGCAAGGCGAGCCTCGCCGAGCAGAACGCGACCGCGCTGGCCGGCGACATCGGGGTCTCCAACCCGCTCGCATCCGACCCCTGGGGCGATTGCACGGCGTCCCAGAGGCTGTGCCGCGCGGGGCCGCATGGCGTCGGCGGCGACAGCGGCACCGGTGAGAGCGACGCCGGCGACAGCGAGGATGGCCGTCTCGAGGCGACGGCGGAGGTGATGGACCTGATCCTGTTCTACGCCCGCAACCTGGCGGTCCCGGCGCGCCGCGACGTCGACCGGCCGGAGGTGCTGCGCGGCAAGGCGCTGTTCTACCGCGCGGGCTGCGCGGGCTGCACGGGCTGCCACCGGCCGAAGTTCGCGACCCGGGCGGATTACGACGAGCCGGCCCTGGCCGGCCAATTGATCTGGCCCTATTCCGATCTGCTGCTGCACGACATGGGCGAGGGCCTGGCCGATCATCGCCCCGAGGGCGAGGCGAGCGGGCGCGAGTGGCGCACCGCGCCGCTGTGGGGCATCGCCCTCACCGAGACGGTCAGCGGCCATAGCTATTTCCTGCACGACGGCCGGGCGCGCAACCTCGCCGAGGCGATCCTGTGGCACGGCGGCGAGGCCGAGATGGCGCGCGACGCCTTCGCCGCCATGCCCAAGGGGGACCGGGATGCGCTGCTGGCGTTTCTCGGCTCGCTGTGAGGCCATGACGCGGCGCGGTCTCCTCCTCGTGATTGCGGCCATGGCGCTGACGTTCACGCTGGCGGCGGCGCTCCCGGCGGCGCCGGCGCGGGCCGAGCCGGACTACAAGGCCCTCAACCGGACCCTGAGCGACGAGGTCGCGATCCCGGCCTACCGGGCGATGGCCGAGGCCATGGTCGCGCTGGACGGTGCGACCGCGGCGTTCTGCGCCGAGCCGGGCGCCGCCGCCCTGGCGCGGACCACCGGCGCGTTCGCCGCCGCCATGGACGCCTGGCAGCGCGCGCAACCCATCGCCATGGGGCCGGTCACCTGGAACGGGCGCGCCGCGCGGATCGAGTTCTGGCCGGACAAGCGCGGCACCGCCGCCCGCCAGGTCCGGCAGGCGCTCGCGGTGCAAGACCCCGCCCTGGTCGCCGAGGGCGGCCTCGCGGGTAAGAGCGTGGCGCTGCAGAGTCTGGCGACCTACGAGCGCATCGTCTTCGAGCGCGGCGCGCGGATCGCCGCCGCCGCGGCGACGCCGGAAGACCGCTACGCTTGCGCGCTGGCGGCCGCCATCGCCCGCTTCCAGGCCGGCCTCGCCGCCGAGATCCTCGACGACTGGACCCGGCCCGGCGGCTTTCGCGACGCGGTCGTCGGCGCCGCGTCGGGCAACGACCACTACGCCGCGGCCGACGAGCCGGCGCTCGACTTCCTGAAGTCCATGTCCGGGGCGCTCGATCTGGCGATCGGGCTCAAGCTGGAGCGCCCGCTCGGCGCCTCCCTCGCCGAGGCCCGGCCCAAGCGCGCCGAGAGCTGGCGCAGCGAACGCTCGCTCGACAACATCGCCGCCAATCTGGAGACCGTGCGCCAGCTCTATGCCGTGCCCGGAGGATTCGGCGATCTGCTGGCGGCGGCCGGCGCCGGGCCGCTCGACATCGGCCTGCGCAAGCAATTCACCAACGCGATCGAGATCGCCAGATCCATGGGGCTGCCGCTTCGCCGCGCCGTCGCGGACGAGGCCGCGCGCCGGCGTCTGGAAACCCTGTTGGACGAGCTGAAACGCCTGCGCGTCCTGATCGCCGGGCCGGTCGCCGACGAGATCGGCCTGGTCGTCGGCTTCAACGCCTTGGATGGAGATTAGCGTGTCGGTGAACCGCCGCGGCTTCATCGCGGGCGCCGGCGGCGCGGTGCTGGCGGCGCTGGCGGCATCGGCGGCGCCGGTCGGCCGGCCGGCACGCGGCCGA
>JAWWCG010000027.1:0-14531 GCA_033720555.1 Kiloniellales bacterium
ACCGTCGAAGCGCTCGCGGATTGGGATCCGGCTTCCGACGAACTCCCGGGCGAACCGGTTTTCGCCGCCTTGGCCGCCGATCTCCAGGAGGCCGTCAAGGCCAAGACCCACACGCGCCTCGGATCGCGCCTGAACTACGAGCGTCCGGGCATCTCCAGCCTGTTCCGCCAAACCGGGCGCAAGGTCAAAAGACTGGAGGAGGGAAATTACCGGGAGCAGTTCCTCGACATTAGCAAGGACTGGGGAGATCTGGGCACCTGGCGGACCATCAAGCAGTTCTCCGGCCCTTACACCGCCGGGTATTTCCTGAACGCGATCGATGCGGAAAAGACCGCCGACGGCGTTGATCTCAAACCGCCCGGCGAGCGGATCTACCTCTTCCTGTTCGGTCGTACCATGTTGCTGTCGGTGATGATCACCTTCACCTGCTTGCTGTTCGGCTACCCAATCGGCTGGCTGCTGGCGAACCTGCCCTTGAGAACCTCGAACTTGCTCATGATCCTCGTCCTGCTGCCGTTCTGGACCTCGCTCCTGGTGCGGACCTCGGCCTGGATCGTGCTGTTGCAGCAGGAAGGGGTGATCAACGACACCTTGGTGGCGTTAGGGATCCTCGACGATCACAATCGCTTGGCGATGATGTTCAATCAAACCGGCACCATCATCGCGATGACGCATATCCTGCTGCCGTTTATGATCTTGCCGCTCTACTCGGTGATGAAGACAATTCCGCCGAGCTATATGCGGGCGGCGAAGTCGCTCGGGGCGAACGACTGGACGGCATTCTGGCGGGTTTATTTCCCGCAGACCGTGCCCGGGATCGGCGCCGGGGCGATCCTCGTCTTCATCGTCGCGATCGGCTATTACATCACGCCCGAACTGGTCGGCGGCACGTCCGGCATCTTTATCTCGAATCGGATCGCTTATCATATCTCGTCGTCTCTGAACTGGGGCCTCGGCGCCGCGCTCGGAGTCATTCTGCTGGCGGCGGTTCTGGTGCTTTACTGGCTCTACGACAGGATCGTCGGCATCGATAACATGAAGCTGGGTTAGCCGATGGCAGCTCTTCCTCCCTATGCATCGGTCGGCCAACGAGCCTGGTACTACGGGTTCAGGGTGATCTGCGGCCTGCTGTTCTTGTTCCTGATCTTCCCGATCCTGGTGATCATCCCGCTCAGCTTCAACGCGCAGGATTTCTTCACCTTCACCGCGAAGATGCTGGCTTTCGACCCGGACGGCTACTCGTTGAAGCATTATCGCGACTTCTTCAACAATGCCGATTGGCAGATCGCGATGTGGAACTCGATCCGGATCGCGCCGATGGCGACGCTTCTGTCGGTCAGCTTCGGAACCCTCGCCGCTATCGGACTGAGCCAAAGCCATGTCCCCTTCCGCGGCACCATCATGGCAATCCTCATCTCGCCGATGATCGTGCCGTTGATCATCTCGGCCGCGGGCATGTATTTCTTTTATTCCCGTGTCGGATTGCAAGGCACCTATATGGGCGTGGTCTTGGCCCATGCGGCCCTCGGCACGCCCTTCGTCATCATCACCGTGACGGCGACCCTGGTCGGTTTCGACAAATCGCTGGTGCGGGCCGCGGCCAACCTTGGCGCGGGCCCGGTGCGCACCTTCCTGAAGGTGCAGTTGCCGTTGATCATACCGGGGGTGATCTCGGGCGGGCTGTTCGCCTTCATCACCTCGTTCGACGAAGTGGTCGTGGTCCTATTCCTCGGGTCGGCGTCGCAGAAAACCTTGCCTTGGCAGATGTTCACGGGCCTGCGCGAGCAGATCTCGCCGACCATCCTGGCGGTGGCTACCCTTCTGGTGGCGATCTCGATCGTCATGTTGACGGTCTTGGAGTTGCTGCGTCGGCGCTCGGAACGGCTGCGCGGGATCCAGCAAACTTAGTGGCGAGTTCGCCGACACGGCGTACGCAGCCTATCGGCCGCATCGTCAAGACCGCCAATCGCCCGATCTGCAAATCCGCCACGGCCGCCCTGCTCTGCCTGGGAGCCTGGCTCTCGGCCTGGCCGCTGCCGGCGCAGGCCGAAGCGGTCGACCTCGAGCTGGTCCTGGCGATCGACACCTCGATCAGCGTCAACCCGCAAGAATACACGCTGCAGGTCGCCGGCCTGGCCCGCGCCTTTCGCGACCCCCGGGTCCACGCGGCGATCCGGGCGGCGGGCGAGCGCGGCATCGCCGTCAGCCTGGTGCAATGGGCGAGCCAGAACGAACAAGCCGTGATGATCGGCTGGAGCAAGGTCCAGGACCCCGACAGCGCGCTGCGCCTGGCGGACGACATCGCCCGCATGCCGCGGCGCTTCGCCGGCTACGGCACCGCCATCTCCTCGGCCCTGCAGTTTTCCACGGACCTCTTCTTCGGCAACGGTTTCGAGGCCCGCCGCCGGATCATCGACGTCTCCGGCGACGGCAGCGACAATCGGGGCCCCATGCCGAGCCGCAAACGCAATGTCGCGGTTTCGCTCGGCATCACCATCAACGGCCTCGCGATTCTGAACGAGGAGCCGAACCTCGACTTCTATTACGACCGGCACGTGATCGGCGGAACCGGCGCCTTCGTCATGACCGCCAACGATTACATAGACTTCGCCGACGCCATCGTGGTCAAGCTCATCCGCGAGATCTCGCAGGGACCGATCGCCGCCGCCCCCGAGGGATCGCCGCCGCCGATGCCG
Organism: Kiloniellales bacterium; assembly: GCA_033720555.1. Lineage (GTDB taxonomy): Bacteria > Pseudomonadota > Alphaproteobacteria > Kiloniellales > JAKSDN01 > CALJXB01. The sequence continues at coordinate 2,697 of JAWWCG010000027.1, forward strand.
TCGCCGACGACGCCACACACGACGGCGGTGCGCTTGGCCGGACCGATGGCGGCGTCTGGGCCGGGGAGAGAAGATCCGGGACGAGAGACGCGATAGCATCCGCGGGCGTTCCGTCCGGTCGATCAGCCGTCCGACCCGTCAGAGTCCGACACATCAATGGCATTTTGCTCGCGAGGGAACTTATGCTATCGGCTAGTCGCCGGCCGCTCTCGCGCGGCCGGCGCGCGTGGCGGGCGGGTCGCCCGCCGGTCGCTTGGGGAGGGCGCGATCATGGACATGCCGGCGCTGATCGAGATCAGGAACGGCGACAAGGCGACAGGCACCTTTTCCGCCGCGGAGATGGCCGCGCGTCAGGCCGGGCTGCGGGCCCACATGGCGGCGTCCGGCATCGACGCCGTGCTGTTCACCTCCTACCACAACATCGACTACTTCGCCGACTTCCTCTACTGCCAGTTCGGGCGCAACTACGGCCTGGTGGTGACCGCCGATCGCGTCACCTCGATCTCGGCCAACATCGACGGCGGCCAGCCCTGGCGGCGGACCGTCGGCGACAACCTGGTCTATACCGACTGGCAGCGCGACAACTTCTTCCGCGCGGTCCAGCGCTTGATCCCCGACGGCGTCACCGTCGGGATCGAGTTCGACCACGTCACGCTGCACAACCGGGACAAGCTGCAGGCGGCCTTGCCGGCCGCCCGGCTGGTCGACGTGTCGCCGGCCGTCATGCGCCGGCGCATGGTCAAATCGGCCGAGGAGATCGCCCACATCACCGAGATGGCGCGCATCGCCGATCTCGGCGGCCGGGCCTGCGTCGAGGCGATCGCGCCGGGCGTCGGCGAGCACGAGGTGGCGCTGCACGCGACCCAGGCCATGGTCCGCGAGATCGCCACGACCTGGCCGCACGCCGAGCTGATGGACACCTGGACCTGGTTCCAGTCCGGCCTCAACACCGACGGCGCCCACAATCCGGTGACCAGCCGCAAGCTCGAGCGCGGCGACATCCTGAGTCTCAACTGCTTTCCCATGGTGGCCGGCTACTACGTGGCGCTCGAACGCACCCTGTTCTGCGAGACGGCGTCCGAGGCCCATCTGCGGCTGTGGGAGATCAACTGCCAGGTGCACGAGGCCGGCCAGGCCATGATCAAGCCGGGCGCGCGCTGCTGCGACATCGCCCGCGAACTGAACGAGATCTACGCGGCGCACGACCTGCTCAAGTACCGCACCTTCGGCTACGGCCATTCCTTCGGCGTGCTGTGCCACTACTACGGCCGCGAGGCCGGCCTCGAGCTGCGCGAGGATATCGAGACGGTGCTGGAGCCCGGCATGGTGGTCTCCATGGAACCGATGATCATGCTGCCCGAGGGCCTGCCGGGCGCCGGCGGCTACCGCGAGCACGACATCCTGGTGGTCACCGACGACGGCCACCGCAACATCACCGGCTTTCCCTACGGACCGGCGCACAACATCGTCAAATCGTGAGCACGGCCATGAGCGACCCGACCCAAGGCGACGACCACACGCCCGACCGCGCCTTCACCGCCGACAGCCTCTACGGCATCGGCGGCGAAGCGACCTACGCCGGCGCGCGCAGCTTCATGCGGCGGCGCTACAGCCGCGACCTCGCCGGCGTCGACGTGGCGGTCAGCGGCGTGCCGCTCGACCTCGCCACCACCAACCGGCCGGGCGCGCGCTTCGGGCCCGCCGGCATTCGCGCGGCCTCGGCCAACCTTTCCTGGCCCGGCGGCAATTGGCCCTTCGGCTTCGACCCCTTCGAGACCCTGGCGGTGATCGACTACGGCGACTGCGCCTTCGACCACGGCCTGCCGGAGACCATCACCGACAGCATCGAAGCCCACGCCCGGACCCTGCTCGACGGCGGGGTCTCCATGCTGACTCTGGGCGGCGACCACTACATCGCCTACCCGATCCTCAAGGCGCACCATGCGGTCCACGGCCCGCTGTCGCTGATCCACTTCGACGCCCATTGCGACACGGCGACCGAGGACGAGAAGCGCGTCGACCACGGCAGCATGTTCTATCACGCGGCCAAGGAGGGCCTGGTCGATCCGGCGCGCTCGGTCCAGGTGGGGATCCGCACCTATTACCCCGAGACCCACGGCTTCAACATCCTCGACGCCAACTGGGTGCACGAGAACGGCGTGGCTGCGACGGTGGGCGAGATCCTGCGTGTGGTCGGCGACCGCAAGGCCTATATCACCTTCGACATCGACTGCCTCGACCCGAGCTTCGCGCCGGGCACCGGCACGCCGGTGTGCGGCGGGCTCTCCTCCGCCCAGGCGCTAGCCATCCTGCGCGGGCTGCAACCCGCCAATCTGGTCGGCATGGACGTGGTCGAGGTGGCGCCGGTCTACGACCACTCGGAGATCACCTCGCTCGCCGCCGCGACCCTGGCCCTCCAGTATCTGTCGATCTTGGCGGCTCAGCGGCGCTAAGCCGGGCGCCAAGTCGGGCGCCACGTCGCGCGCAAGCTCAGATCGCGGCCTCGTCCAGGCGGCCGTGGGCGCGCAGGATCTCCTGCAGCAGGCCGTGGTCGAGCGCCTCCGCCCGGTGGCCGTTCCAGCCGGTCATGGTCTCGGCCGCGATCAGGGCGTTGAGGATCGCCTCCTCGACCGCAGCGACGGTCGCCTCGAAGACCGGGTCGACTTGGCCGACCGGGATGTAGGACAGGCTGGGCAGCGGGTCGAGCCCACGCGCCGCGACCTCGCCGGCGGTCGAAAAGGCCAGGAAGATGTCGCCTGAGCCGCTGCCGCCGGCCGTGCCGGTGCGCGCCATGGCGAGGCCCGCGCGCCGCGCGACCCTTTGAAGCTGGACCGGAAGCAGCGGCGCATCGGTCGCGACCACGACGATGATCGAGCCCTGCTCGCGGGCAGCCGGCCCCGCCTGTGGCGTCCCCGTCAGCGGCATCAGCCGCCCCACCGGGACGCCGCGCACCATGAGCGCCGGCCGCCGCCCGAAGTTGGCCTGCACCAAGGCGCCCACATGATAGGACCGGCCGCCGAGCTCGACGCGCCGCGAGGCGGTGCCGGTGCCGCCCTTGAAGTCGTAGCAGCACATGCCGGTGCCGCCGCCGACGTTGCCCTCGGCGATCGCGCCGCCCGCCGCCGCCTCGAGGGCGGCGACCACGTCGGCCTCGCCGACATGCAGGCCGTTCATGTCGTTGAGCCGGGCGTCGCTGGTCTCCGCCACCACCGGCAGCAGCCACAGATCGGTCTCGGCGCGGTAGTCCGGCCGCCGGGTCAGCCATTTGACGGCGGCATGGTGGGCCATGCCGACGCCATGGGTGTTGGTGATCAGCACCGGCCCGACGAAGCAGCCGCCTTCCCGAATCCAGTGGGCGCCGGTCATCTCGCCGTCGCCGTTGAACGAGGAGACGCCGGCCCAGACCCGTTCCAGGGGCGCGGCCCGGCCGCGCGGGAAGAGCGCCGTGACCCCGGTGCGCACCGGGCCGGCTCCGACGACCGAACCGGCCCCGCCCTCGCCCTCGATCAGGGTGCGATAGCCGACCTCGACGCCGGCCACGTCGGTGATGGCGTTGAGGGCCCCGTACGCGCCGTCGAACGGCACCCCGAGGCCGCGGGCCCGGGGCCGGCCGCCCGGACCGTGGGCGGCGGGCGCCCGGCTCGGCTGCGCAGGGGGCGGCGTCGCGGTCATGGCACGGGTCCTCCGAAGCGATCTCGGGTGCGAGCTAATCCTCTGCGACGGTCGCCCGCAAGGGCCCTCGCGACGGCGCTCATCCTTCGCCCGACGGCGCGTCGAGGCGCGCATCCTCCGGCGCCGGCGCCGCCTTGCAGGGAAAGCGCTTGGCCAGCCAGGCCCGATGGCAGTGCTCGGCGAAGGCCGCGGCGGCGCGGGTCGGCGTCAGGCCGGCCGGCGTCGCGACGCCGACCTTGAGCGGCGCGATCGGGTCGCGCAGCGGCACCGCGCGGAACGGCTTGCCGTCGAGCGCCCGGTCGTGCTTCAGGCGCGCGTTCAACAGCGAATAGCCGAAGCCGTTGGCGACCAGGCCGCGCACCATGTGCGGCGAGGCGCTGCGGTGCTCGATGCGCGGCTCGAGGCCGAGGGCGAGGAAGATCGACTGGAAGTACTCGCGGCTGTGGGGCAGGTCGAGCAGGATCATGGGCTCGTCGATCAGCTCGGCCATGAAGACGCCGTCGCGCGCGGCGAGCGGGTGATCGGGCGGCAGGATGGCATAGGGCGGGAAGCTGGCGACCGGCTCGAAGGCGACGTCCTCGCCGAGGTGAAGGTCGTAGGTCAGCCCGACCTCGTAGCGGCCGCCGAGGAGCCCGGCCAGCAGATCCTCCTGATGGGCCTCGTGGCAGCGGATCTGCATCTGCGGATGGCGCGCGCAGAACGCCTTGATCAAGGACGGCATGAGGATCGGCGCCAGGGTGGTGAAGCAGACCACGTCCAGCTCGCCGGCCAGGGATTTGCCCAGCTCGTGGGCGTATTGATGCAGCCCCTCGGCCTGGGTCAGGAGCCGCTTGGCCTCGCCCAGCAGGCGCCGTCCGGCGGGCGTCGGCGACAGCCCCTGGGCGTGGTGCCGGATGAACAGCGGCAGGCCGAAGACCGCCTCGAGATGGGCGATCGCCGCCGAGATCGAGGGCTGCGAGACGTGCACCCGCTCGGCCGCCTTGGTCACGCTGCCGGTCTCGCCGGCGGCGACGAAATAGCGCAACTGCTTGAGCGTGTAGTGCATTCACGTCATCGGAAAAACGTGGCTGTCGCCATCGAACTTTCAGAAAAACCGAAGCCCCGGTCAAGCGCGGCGGGGCTGGGCCAGGTTGGGTCGCGCTGGGCCGGGCCAGGCCGGGCTGGGCCGGGAGTCGAGCGCCGCCTTACTCGCGCGCTTGCGCGACGCGCAGCTCGACCTCGGCCTCCCGCAGGCGGCGCGCCAGAGCCGGGTCCGGGGCCCGGTCGGCGACCAGGGCGTCGATCTCCTCGAGCCCGCAGACCCGCACCAGGCTGGTGCGGCCGAACTTGGTGTGGTCGGCGGCGACGGTGACCCGTTCCGCCTGATCGATGATCGCGCGCGAATACTCCGCCTCGCAGAGGTGGTAGTACATGCAGCCCTTGTCGGCGTGGACGGCGCCCATGGACAGGATGGCGTGGCGCACCTCGAAGCGCCGGACGAAGGCGATGGTCTCGGGCCCGAAGGCGGCGCCGTCGTGGGCGCGCAGCTCGCCGCCGGCCATGAACACCCGGTTGCCGTTGCGCGCGGCGAGCAGCCCGGCGATGTAAGGCGAGTTGGTCACCACCACCAGCTCGCTGTGATCGGCCAGCGCATGGCCGACGTAGGCGGTCGTCGAGCCGGTGTCGATCATCAGGGAGTCGCCGTTGCGAACCCCGGCGGCGACCTGCGCGGCGATCCGCTTCTTCGCCTCGGCCTGCTGGCGCATGCGCTTGTGGATCGGCGGCTCGCGGTATTGGTCCGGCAGCACGATGCCGCCATGGACCTTCTCCACCAGGCCCTCGGAGACCAGCGGCTTGACGTTGCGCCGGATGGTCTCGTCGGAAACCTGGAGCTGCGCGGCGAGCTGGCCGATCGCGCAAGCGCCCTGCTCGCGGACCAGTTTCAGGATTTCCGTCTGTCGAACCGTCGGGCGCATGATGCCAAGAGCCGATGCGTCGGGGCTGATGCCCCAATAATCCTCGATAAGCCACAAATTATCGCATGTTTCCGTTGACATAAAGAGGCGTTTTGTGGACTTTGCGGGAGCCGGTCGGGCGTCGGCCCGCGTTGGCGCCGGGGCGGCCATCTGTGCCACAGTGCGCGGCTGGCACCAGTGCGCGGCTGGTTCCGGGGCGCGGCTGGTACCAGGACGCAGACGGCCTCAGGGCGCGGCCGGTCATGCGTCCGGCGCCGAGGTCGCGGTCCGTTTTTCGGCCGCGCAGCGGTTGACGAGAGATCGGCCGAGGTGTCGACGGAGATGTCGGCTGGGATGTCGACGGAGATGTCGACTGGGGATCGACTGGGGAATGACTGACGCGCTGCCCGGGCGGGCCGAGATCGTCATCGTCGGCGGCGGCATCATCGGCTGCTCGACCGCCTACCACCTGGCCAAGGAGCACAAGGCCGAGCCGGTGCTGCTGGAGCGCGCCAAGCTGACCAGCGGCTCGACCTTCCACGCCGCCGGCCTGGTCGGCCAGCTCCGCTCCAGCGCCAGCATCACCCAGTTGCTCAAGTACAGCGTCGAGCTCTATGGCGCGCTGGAGGCCGAGACCGGCCTCGCCACCGGCTGGAAGCAGAACGGCGGCCTCAGGCTCGCCAACAACCAGGAACGCTGGACCGAGATCAAGCGCCAGGCCACGACGGCCCACAGCTTCGGCCTGGAGATGCATCTGCTGAGCCCCAAGGAGGCGCACGACCTCTGGCCGCTGATGGACGCCTCCGACCTGGTCGGCGCCGCCTTCCTGCCGACCGACGGGCAGGCCAACCCCTCCGACATCACCCAGGCGCTCGCCAAGGGCGCCCGCGCCCACGGCGCGCGGCTTTTCGAGGGCGTCACGGTGACCGGCGTTCGCGTCGAGGACGGCCGGGTGCGCGGCGTGGAGACCGATCGGGGGCCGATCGCCTGCGACAAGGTGGTCAACTGCGCCGGCCAATGGGCCAAGGCGATCGGCCGGCTGGCCGGCGTTAGCGTGCCGCTGCAGTCGATGCAGCACCAATACATGGTGACCGAGGCGATCGACGGCGTCAGCCCCGGCCTGCCCACCCTGCGCGATCCCGACCGGCTCACCTACTTCAAGGAGGAGGTGGGCGGCCTGGTGATGGGCGGCTACGAGCTCAATCCCCGGTCCTGGGCCGAGGACGGGATTCCCGAGGGCTTCGTCTTCTCGCTGCTGGAGTCCGACTGGGACCACTTCGAGCCGCTGATGGAGCAGGCCCTGATCCGGGTCCCCGCGCTTGCCGAGGCGGGCGTCAAGACCCTCACCAACGGCCCGGAATCCTTCACCCCGGACGGCAACTTCATCCTCGGCGAGGCGCCGGAGGTGCGCAATTTCTTCGTCGGCGCCGGCTTCAACGCCTTCGGCATCGCCTCCGCCGGCGGCGCCGGCAAGGCGCTCGCCGCCTGGGTGACCACCCACGAGCAGCCGATGGACCTCTGGGGCGTCGACATCCGCCGATTCTCCGCCCTGCACCGGGACGACGACTGGGTGCGTGCGCGCACCGTGGAGGCCTGCGCCAAGCACTACACCATGGCCTGGCCCCACGAGGAGCACGAAAGCGGCCGGCCGCGCCTGGTCTCGCCGCTCTACCAGCGGCTCAAGGCGCGGCGCGCCTGCTTCGGCTCCAAGCTTGGCTGGGAACGGCCGAACTGGTTCGCCCCCGAGGGGGTCGAGCCCAAGGACGTCTACTCCTTCGGCCGGCAGAACTGGTTCGCCCACGTCGGCGAGGAGCACCGGGCCTGCCGGGAGCGGGTCGCCCTGTTCGACCAGAGCTCCTTCGCCAAGTTCGAGCTCGCCGGCGCGGACGCCGAGCGGGCGCTGTCGTGGATCTGCGCCAACGACGTGGCGCGGCCGGCGGGCCGCCTGACCTACACCCAGATGCTCAACTCGCGCGGCGGCATCGAGTGCGACCTGACCGTCGGCCGCCTGGCCGAGGACCGCTACTACATCGTCACCGGCACCGGCTTCCGCACCCACGACGCGGCCTGGATCCGCCAGAACATCCCGGCCGGCTGCGACGCCACACTCAGCGACGTCACCGAGGACCTCGGCACCCTCACCCTCATGGGGCCGCGCGCCCGCGACGTGCTGGACCGGGTCACCGACGCGGACCTGAGCAACGCCGGCTTCCCCTTTGCCACCTTGCGCGAGATCGCGGTCGCCGGGCGCCGGGTGCGGGCGCTGCGCCTCACCTACGTCGGCGAGCTCGGCTGGGAGCTGCACATGCCGATCGCCGAGACCGGCGAGGTCTACGACGCCCTGATGGCGGCCGGCGCCGAGCTCGGCATCGCCGACGCCGGCTACCGGGCGATCGAGAGCCTGCGGCTGGAGAAGGGCTACCGCGCCTGGGGCGCCGACATCACGCCGTCGGACTCGCCCTTCGAGGCCGGGCTCGGCTGGGCGGTGAAGCTGAAGACCGGCCAGGCGTTCCTGGGCCGCGACGCGGCCGAGCGGGCGGCCAACAGCCCGCGAACGAAAGCGCTCGCCTGCTTCACGGTGGACGACCCCGAGGTGGTGCTGCAGGGCCGCGAGACGATCTTTCGCGACGGCAAGATGGCGGGCTATCTCACCTCCGGCGGATGGGGCTACAGTGTCGCCAAGAACATCGGCTACGGCTACCTGCGCAACGACGCCGCGGCGGGCGGCGTCGACCGCGACTATCTGGCGTCCGGGCGCTACGAGCTGGAGGTCGCCTGCGAGAAGGTGGCCTGCGCGTTGCACTTCGGGCCGCTCTACGACCCCGAGATGACGCGCATCAAGGCGTGAGCCGCGCGAGAGGAGGACGGGCCATGGCAGCGACAAGCTTTCAGACCATCACGCCGGTCGACGGCTCGGTCTACCTCGAGCGCCGCTACGCCGACGACCGGCAGATCGACGCCGCTCTCGCCGCGGCCGCCGCGGCGCAGAAGGCCTGGGCGCAGGCGCCGGTCGCCGAGCGCGCGGCGCTGTGCGCCAAGGCGGTCGACGCCTTCGTCGCCAAGGCCGAGCGGCACGTCGAGGAGCTGGCGTGGCAGATGGGCCGGCCGGTGCGCTTCGGCCGCAGCGAGGTCGGCGGCTTCGAGGAGCGCGCCCGCTACATGATCGACATCGCCGAAGCCGCGCTGGCCGACGTCCAGGTCGGGGAGAAGGAAGGCTTCCGACGCTTCATCCGGCGCGTGCCGCTGGGCGTGGTGCTGACGGTGGCGCCCTGGAACTACCCCTACCTGACGGCGGTCAACTCCGTCGTGCCGGCGCTCATGGCCGGCAACGCCGTCGTCCTGAAGCACGCCAGCCAGACGCCGCTGTGCGGCGAGCGGCTCGCCGAGGCCTTCGCCGAGGCCGGCCTGCCCGACGGCCTGCTCCAGGCGCTGCACCTGACCCACGAGGCGACCGCCAAGATCATCGCCTCGCCGGACCTCGAGTTCGTCGCCTTCACCGGCTCGGTGCCCGGCGGCGCCAGCGTCGAGCAGGCGGCGGCCGGCCATTTCGTCGGCGTCGGCCTCGAGCTGGGCGGCAAGGACCCGGCCTACGTGCGCGCCGACGCCGACCTCGACCACGCGATCGAGAACCTGGTGGACGGCGCCTTCTTCAATTCCGGCCAGTCGTGCTGCGCCATCGAGCGGATCTACGTGCACGAGGACCTCTATCGCCCCTTCGTCGAGGGCTTCGCCGACCTCGCCCGCCGGTACAAGCTGGGCAGCCCGCTCGACCCCGAGACCACCCTGGGCCCTATGGTCCGGACGTCAGCCGCCGACTTCGTGCGCGGCCAGATCGACGAGGCGGTGGCGGCCGGCGCCCGAGCGCTGATCGACCCCGCCGGTTTCCCGGCCGACGCGCCGGGCTCGCCCTATCTCGCGCCGCAGGTTCTGGTCGACGTCGACCATTCCATGCGGGTGATGCGCGAGGAAAGCTTCGGGCCGGTGATCGGCATCATGAAGGTGGCCTCCGACGAGGCCGCCATCGAGCTGATGAACGACAGCCCCTTCGGGCTGACCGCCGCGGTGTGGACCGGCGACGCCGAGGCCGCGATCGCCATCGGCGACCGGATCGAGACCGGCACCTGGTTCATGAACCGCTGCGACTATCTCGACCCGGCGCTCGCCTGGACCGGGGTCAAGGACTCCGGGCGCGGCTGCACCCTGTCGCGGCTCGGCTACGAGGTGCTGACCCGGCCGAAGTCCTATCACCTCAGGATCGCCACCTGATGGAGCGCGCCATGTCCCTGCAAGGCAACTGGAACTATCCGACCGCCCTGCGCTTCGGCGCCGGGCGCATCGCCGAGCTGCCGGCGGCCTGCCGCGAGCTGGCCATCGCCCGCCCCCTGATCGTGACCGACCCGGGCCTGGCGGACCTGCCGATGATCGCCGACGCCGTGGCGAGCTGCCGCGCCGAGGGCCTCGAGGCGGGCCTGTTCAGCGACATCAAGGGCAACCCGACCGGCGCCAACGTCTCGGCCGGCGTGGCGGCCTTCCGCGACGGCGCCCACGACGGCGTGATCGCCTTCGGCGGCGGCAGCGGCCTCGACGCCGGCAAGGCGATCGCCTTCATGAGCGGCCAGAACCGGCCGATCTGGGAGTTCGAGGACGTGGGCGACAACTGGACCCGGGCGGATCCCGCCGGCATCGCGCCGATCGTCGCGGTGCCGACCACGGCGGGCACCGGCTCCGAGGTCGGCCGCGCCTCGGTCATCACCGACGACGAGCACCACGTGAAGAAGATCATCTTCCACCCGCGCATCCTGCCGCAGATCGTGATCGCCGACCCGGCGCTGACCCTCGGCCTGCCGGCCGGCCTGACGGCCGCCACCGGGATGGACGCGCTCTCCCACAACCTCGAGGCCTTCTGCGCGCCGGGCTATCACCCCATGGCGCGCGGCATCGCCGTCGAGGGCATGCGCCTGATCCACGCCTGGCTGGCGCGCGCGGTCGAGGACGGCGGCGACCTGGAAGCCCGCGGCCACATGCTGGTCGCCTCCGCCATGGGCGCGACCGCCTTCCAGCGCGGCCTCGGCGCCATGCACGCGCTCTCCCATCCCCTGGGCGCCCTCTACGACGCCCATCACGGCACGCTGAACGCCGTGGTCATGCCCTACGTGCTGCTCGCCAACCGCGCGGCGATCGAGGAGGAGATCACCTACGCGGCGGGGTGCCTCGGCCTCGAGCGCGCCGGCTTCCCCGCCTTCCTCGACTGGGTGCTGGGCCTGCGCGCGCGCATCGGCATTGCCGAGAACCTCGCGGAGCTGGGGATCGACGACCGGCAGGCGGAGCTGGTCGGCCGCATGGCGATCGAGGACCCCTCCGCCGGATCCAATCCCGTCGCCTTCTCCGCCGAGCAGTACGCCGCCCTCTTCCGCCGCGCGGTCGCCGGCGATCTCGCCCCGCCCAACTGAGCCGACCTCACGGACCAAGGACCGACACCGCCGATGACCATCAAGGCCGTCACCTTCGACCTCTGGGACACCATCGTCGACGACGATTCCGACGAGCCCAAGCGCGCCGCCAGGGGCCTGCGCAGCAAGCGCGACGAACGCCGCCATCTGGTGTGGTCGGCGCTCAACGAGCGCGAGCCGATCGACCTGGATAGGGTGGTGCTCGCCTACGACACCGCGGACGCGGGCTTCAACGTGGTCTGGAAGGAGCTGCACGTCAACTGGACGGTCGCACAGCGCCTGCGGGTGGTGCTGAACGGCCTCGGCCGCGACCTGCCCGAGGACGCCTTCGGCCGCTTGGTCGAGGAGACCGGCCGCATGGAGGTGGAGATCCCGCCCGATCCCATCGACGGCATCGCCGACGCACTCGCGGCGCTCGCCCGGCGCTACAAGCTGGCCGTGGTGTCGGACGCCATCGTGACCCCCGGCAGCGGCCTCAAGGCGATTCTCGAGGGCCACGGCCTGGCGCAATATTTCTCGGGCTTCGCCTTCTCCGACGAGGTCGGCCACTCCAAGCCGCACCGGGCCATGTTCGACCGGGCCTGCGCCGAGCTGGGCGTGGCGGTCGACGAGATCGTCCACGTCGGCGACCGCGACCACAACGACGTGAAGGGCCCCCACGCGCTCGGCGCCAAGGCGGTGCTGTTCACCGCGGCGCGCGACGCCGACAAGGACGCAACCACGGCCGACGCGGTCTGCGAGCGCCACCGCGACCTGCCGGCGATCGTCGACCGCCTGGC
>JAWWCG010000028.1:0-14507 GCA_033720555.1 Kiloniellales bacterium
GATAAGGACATAGACCTGCCACACCTGATTCACGAACGGCAGGCAGAAAGCGACCCCGGCGCGGATGACGTCCATGCTGACCAGCAGCGCGCGACGCGGCACCCTGTTGGCGAAGGCGCCGGCGATCGGCGCGACGCCGATATAGGCGATCATCTTGATGGCGAGCGCCGTCCCCAGCACCGCCCCGGCGCTGCCACCTGCTATGTCGTAGGCGAGCAGGCCGAGCGCGACCGTCGCGAGGCCGGTTCCGATCAGCGCGATGATCTGCGCGAGGAACAGGTGCCGATAGGTGCGGTTGGCGAGAACGCTGAGCATGATCGCCACATATCCCCCCCGGGGGATGCTGTCTATCCCCCCAGGGGGATACTCGACAGCGCCGGGTCGAACGCACTAAATGGGGGCATGGCCCATCAAGCTCACACCAGCCACCCGGCAATCATCAAGCGGCTCAACCGCGCTGCCGGTCATCTGCGCAGCATCGTCGGCATGATCGAGGAAGAGCGACCGTGCGTCGATATTGCGCAGCAGCTCCAGGCCGTCGAGAGTGCCATCGCGAGCGCCAAGCGCGCGCTCATCAACGACCATATCGACCATTGCCTCGTCCATGCGGAGGAAGGCGAAGGGACCAAAATGGCGGTGGAGCAGTTTCGCGCGATCTCAAAATATTGGTGACAGCGCCGCTCGCCCGCCCAGCGGGGGAGCGGCGCGCGATTTGCGGGCTAGACGGCGATGAAGCTGCCGCGCCCGCCCCGGAACATCCCGACGACGTTCCCGCCGTCCCAATGGCCGGAAAGAATACCGCGTCGGGGCAAGCCGATCGCGGTCGATTATTTCGCCCGTCCGAATATCGATGGCGGAGCGCAGCGGCGTCATGCGGGCCGCCATTGCTCGACCAGCGCCGCCATCGCGTCGCGGTAGCCCCAGGCATCGGCATAGACGGTTGGCTCGGCCGCCAGATGCGCCATGACGATCAGCATGTCTTCGGAAATGACGGCATCGCAGTTGCAGAGGTGAAGGACGGGAAAATGGCCCCACTCGCCTCCGTCCCACCATGCCAACAGAAAGTCGGCCGCGCGCGCGGCTTGGCCGGTGTCGGACCCGGCGACGACGATCAGGCGGGCGATGGCCTCGCCGACTTCCTCAAAGCTGACGGCGCGGATCGCGGGGCGGCGTTGGGGAGGGCTCATGGTGCTAGTTCCTGTCGGGATCATGCGTGGAAGGGAACGGGGACCAACAGCGCGTCGTCGATCGGCTCGACGTCGCGCAGCTCCACCATCGGCGTTTTCTCGACGCGCTCCGCGCCGATCGGATCGAGATAGACATAGAGGTGGTCGGCAAAGACGGGGCTGCACAAGCGCCACACGACGCCTCGGCGTCCGACGCGGCGCTCGAAACGGCCATCGTAGGACACGGACGATCCGGCGATGCGGACGCGTTGGCCGATGCGGAGCCAGTTCGCGGCCGAGCGGATCAGCGCCGCCTTGTCGTCGTCGCTCAAGCCGGGTCGGCCGATGCCGAACGTCGCGTCACGGTCGCGCGCGATCCGGGCCAGCTTTTCCTCGACCGGCTCGGGTTTCCAGTCGATGACTGGCCCGGGCGCGGCCTTGTGCATGTGCGTCACCGGCTTGCCCCCAAATAGGTCGGGCTGCACGCCGACAAGGCGGCGGTTGAACATGGCTTTGTGATAGTCGCGCCGCCATTGCGCCTCGGGGGTCAGCGGTTTCGCGGTCGGGCCGTCGCGCATGATCGCGATCAGCTCGTTAAACTCCTCCTCGCTCACGGTGGCGATGCTCGGGTCATAGACCAGTCGCGACGCCACGCCCCGGCCCTCGTCGGGGCCGGGGTCGTCGGGGGCGGTCACGCCGCCTCCTCCAATTCGGCGACCGTCTCGACCGCCATGCGGCTCAACAGCCAATCGGACGCATCCTGCGCGAGCCGTGCGGCGGTGAAGATGCACTTCTTGTCGTTGCGCAGGGCTTGGAGCCAATTCGCCAGATAGGCGGCATGGTCCTCGCGATCGTGGAGTTTGATGCCGATGGTGGCGCTGACGAACGCCGCCCCAAGCTCGGCGGTATATCCTGACAGTCCAGCCCAAAATGGCGGTTGGAAGGTGAAAACCATCGGTTGCCTCCAGCACTGCCCAAAAGCCCCATGGCCTCCCCCGAGGCGGGGGTGGGCGGCGAGAGCGACCGGAGAGGCCTGCTGAAGCGGCGGGCTGCACCCGCAGGGGCGAAATGAAATGGAGCAGCCCGGCGAAGCCGAGGCTTGCAGCGCGCCGCGGCGGGCCTAGCAGGGAGCGCCGACCACTCCCGCATCGAGGGAGAGGCCAAAAAATCGGAGCCGCCGCGCAAGCGGCGTCCGCTTAATGGCGGGCGACAGCCCGCATCGACATGCATCGCGAAGCGGCCGATCGCGCGAGGGATCGGCCGCCATGGCAGTGGCGCTCGTGCGTTAAGTCAGCATGTAGCCGACGTCGGAGGCGCCGGTCGGATAGGCGAACATGGTGGAGCGAAGATCGGCCGCGGTGAGGCCGTGGCGGATTGCCAGACCGAAAACGTTGATTACCTCGTCGGCGTTCGGCCCCACGAGATGCGCGCCGAGGATGAGGTCCGTGTCCTCGTCGATCAGCAGCTTATGGCCGTAGACCGGCTCGGCGAGGCGGCGGGCGGTGAACCAGTCTGGCGTCGAGGCTGCGTTGACCCGGAGCGCGACGCCGCCGCGGCGCGCCGCCTCCTCTGACAGTCCGACGGCGGCGATCGGCGGCAGAGTGAAGGCCACGCTCGGCACGCCGCGATAGTCCGGCTGGTGCGTCGGGCCATCCAGGAGGTTGGCGGCAACTACCTTGGCATCGTGGCTGGACACCGGCGTCAGCCGCGGCCCGACTCCGGCAGCGTCGCCGGCGGCATAGACCCGCGGGTTGGAAATGCTCCGCAGATGCGCGTCGAGCTGCAGGCGCCCGTCCTGCACCGCCACCTCGCCGGCGGACAGGTCGAGCGCCTTGAGGTCAGGACCGCGCCCGGCGGCATGAACGACGAGATCGGCGGCGACGCTGAGATCAGGCTCGCCCTGGCGCTCGGCGTGGACCAGCAGACCGCTCCCGCTGCGCTCGACCCGGGTAACGGTGGCACCGGTCTCGACGCGGATGCCGAGCGCCTCGAACCGGGGCGTCAGCCAGCCCACCAGGTCGGGATCGAAGTGCGGCAGGAGCCGCTCGGCCCGCTGTAGGATGGTGACCTCTGCGCCCGCTCGGGCCGCCAGATGCGAGAACTCCGCAGCGACATAGCCGCCGCCGATCAGCACGATCCGGCGCGGCAGGGCCTGAAGCTCCAGGAACGCATCGCTTGTGCTCACCAGATCTTCGCCCGGAATGCCGAGCGGGACTGGACGCGCGCCGCTGGCGATCAGGATATGGCGGGCCCGCAATGTCCGGCCTTCCACCACGATCGTGTCTGGGCCGGCAAAGCGAGCAACACCGTGTAATGCGTCGACACCGAGCTCGGCGTAGCGGTGCGCCTGCTTGGCGGGGATCGGATCGGTGAAGGTCCGCTTGAACGCCATCAGGTCGGGCCAGTCGATCGCCAGCGTGCCGTCGACGCCATGTCTGGCCATGCGCCTTGCCGCGTCGATCGCTTCCTCGCCGCTGACCAGCATCCTCTTGGGATCGCAGCCACGCAGCGCACAGGTGCCGCCGAACGGACGGTGATCGATGACGGCGACGGACCATCCAGCGGCACGGACCCGGCCGACCGCGACCTGCGCTGCCGTGCCACTGCCGATGACGATCAGGTCGTAGGAAGCCATGGTCGCATCTCCATCCGCATCGGCGCAAAAATCGCGCGCCCAACCTCGAGCGCTTCGGCCAGGCACAGACGAATGCCGTCATCGGCTCCGACCGGACCGCTCGCGCACCAGGCCGCCAGATGATCGTCATCGCAGAAGAAGGCCTGCAAGGTGCAGAGCGACGATGCCGCGCAGCCACTGGCATAGCGACGGCCGGACCAGACGACGATCGCGCCCGGCTCAACCTCTTCCAGCTCGCGGCCGCGGCTGGGGGTATGGATGGCGAGCGTGCGCCGGCACTGGCGGCAGGCCGAGCGGATCATGCAGTCCCGCTCCAGCATGGCGCCGATCCCCAACGCGTCGATGGCGCACATGGCGCTCATGGTCACTCCGCTGACTTCGACTTGATGTTCGCTGGGGCCGTCGGTGAACGGATAGGCGCCGGTCACCCGGCCCGCGCCGTCGAGGACCACGAGATCGCGCCCGGCGAGCCGCTGCAGGGCCGAGCCGACCTCGCCGGAGGGGAGTCCCGATGCGGCGGCGATCTGTGCCGGCACCGGCGAGCGACCATCGGCAGCATAGGCTTGAAGCACGGCGCGCCGGACCCGCTCCTCGACGCCGTCCATCCCGCGCCACTTCGAACCGATGAACGCCGCGAACAGTGCCGTCAGGGCTGCGCGGGCGCTGGGTGTTGTGACTGCGCTCCAGTCCGGGACAACGGCACCGCCGGGAAATGTAACCGTCGATCCAAAGGCGGCTTCAGCGGATGATGCGCGCGCCATCGCCCGCCCTCCTCAGCCGCAGCACGCCTTGCCGCCGCTCTCCTGGATCGGCGGACAGGGCACGTCGCCGTAGGAGCAATAGACGCAGCAATCGCCCGGCTTGGGCTTGAGGACCGCGCCGCAACCCCGGCAGTCGTAGAAATACTGGCAGGCATTGGTCGGCATGGTCTCCGTCGCCCGATGACCGCAGTGGGGACAGGTCAGCGTCGAGCGCAGCTCGGGGGTGGCATCAGACATAGCGATAGCCTGCCCAGAGCAGGGCCGCACCGAGCAGCAATCCGATGAGCGTGAGAACACGCATCCAGCGCGGCGTGCATATGCCGCCCGGCCCACAGCGCGCCGCCGTAACTTGCTGGCGCAACAGCAGCGCCGCGCCGGCAAGCAGGCACAATGCGCCAATGAGGAGAAGCGGCGTGCGATACGGCGCGGCGACAATGGCCACGCCGCCGAGCCAAGCTGCGCCGATCCCGGCGGATGCGAAGAGGATCGGCAGCGCACAGCAGGCGGCGACGCCGAACGCCGCAGCGATCCCCGCCAGCGTGAGCGTGGCGGTGCCGATCCCCTTAGGCGGGCTTGGCGTCTGGGTCACGGGCGACTCCTTGTGGCGGGCATTGAGCTGTCCTAACATCTGTAGCGACTACAGACTCAAGAGGTATTTTGGGGATGGCCGCAACCGGCGCGATCCAGATCGGCGAACTCTCACGCCGCACCGGATGCAACATCGAGACGATCCGCTATTACGAGCGGATCGGGCTGCTGCCCGCTCCGCCGCGGCGGGGCCGCTACCGCAGCTATGGCCGGGAGGACGTGGCTCGCCTGGGCTTCGTGCGCCGCGCGAGGGAGCTGGGCTTTACCCTGGACGAGGTACGCGCCTTGCTCGGACTCGCGGTTGGCGGTCAGGCCTCCTGCGCCGAGGTGCGCGAGCTCGCGGCGTCGCACCTGAAGGACGTACGCGCGCGGATCGCGGACCTCAAGCGGATGGAACGGGTTCTGGCCGACTCGGTGCGCGCCTGCGATGCCGGTCGGGATCCGGGCTGTCCGCTGCTCGACACACTTGGCGCCGAAGTGCGGGTCGCGTGAGCATTACGGCTGTCGGGCGTGCATCCAGTCGGCTGCCGCCTGCGCCTTGCTCGCCGCGGTGAAGATCGCCCGAGGCTCGTCCTTGAGCAGTTGCAGCCAGGAGGCGATGTAGGCCGCATGATCGGGTCGCGGTTCGTGCGCGATCCCAAGATCGGCGAGCAGGAACGATGCGGTCAGTTCGGCGGTCGCTTCCTCCATGGCGAGCGCGTGCCTGGTCCACTTGGCGCTGAAATCCCGGTCAAGCCGATGGGCTGCGCCACTGGCATGAGCCGCTTCGTGAATGTGGGTGGCGTAGAAGCCGTGGGCATCGTGGAAGGCGCTGAAATCCGGCATGTGAATGCGGTCTTCGGCGATATGATAATAGGCGCTGGCCGAGCCGTAGACAGTATCGATGCCGAGCGCGGCGATGAAGGCTTCGGCGGCGGCGAGGCGTTCGCTCTCAGGCAGGTCCGGCGCCGGTTCGGGCGCGTAGCCATCGACCTGATCGGCGTTGAACAGGCTGAACGCCTTGGCGAAAAGCCGTCGATGGTCGTCATCGCCGCCGGCGTCGTCACCCTTCGCGCGAAACTCCTTCCAGAGGACGCCGAGGCTGGCGTGCTCGCCCTTGCGGACCTGCGCGCCGAGCGCCTGCCACTGGCGATAGGTGCCCCAGACCCCGCTCGCGTAGCCGCTGCCATAGGCGGCCGCCCAGAGCGAGATCGTATTTATGCCGCGATAGGGCTTGCCGCTGGCGACGTTGGTCGGGCGGGTGACGTCGGCGCCAAAATGATGCCACGGCATGCGCCAGGTGCCGGTGCCGGCTTCGATGGCGTCGACGATCGCTTGCGTGACGCGAGCGTAGACGTCTGAGCGTGGTGAGGCTGACATGATATGTTCTCCGTTCTCGCGCCGGGGACCATCCCCGGCGGCGGAGGCCCGTTCGCGCCGGGCACAGGGGGGCTCGCGCACCCGTCAGGGCCGCAGCGAAGCGAAGGACGGCGAAGCCGTTGCGCGGGCGCGCCGACCGGCGCAGGACTCCGCCAACAGCCGGGGTGGTCTACGGCGCGGGAGGGTCGATCCCGGCAATCACCGCGGTCAGGCGATCAAGCTCGCGCTGGAGCGCCTGACGCTGGAGGTCGGAGATGCGCCGTTCGCGTAAGTGCGCCCGGGCATCGGCCGCCGCACGTTCCCAGGCCGGTCTGTGGCGGGCGGCGATGCAGGCGTTGGGGCAGCGGGTCGGTTCGCACAGGGCGGTAAGCGGCTGCGCGGGATCGGGGGTCGTCACGCGCTTGAGGCAGAGCGCGGTCGCGGGATCGAAGAAGCAATCCGCGAGCGGGCCGACATGGAAGGTGCGCGCGACGCTGGCGAGCATGACGCGCAGGCGGGCCCGATCGGCGATCATGGCGGGCAGTGGCCCGAGCTTAACGGCGGCATCGTCGAGGGTCCGCGCGATGCGTGGTCCCGCCGGTCCGCCGAGTGATGCGCCGCCCTGCCGCCGGTCGAAATAGTCCAGCAGATCGTCAATCTGACCGAGCCGGCGCTGCGCCTCGACCTCTGCGCGAAACCCCGATCCACTGGTCCCGGCATAGCCCTCGAAAGCGGCGACCGAGGCATGCTTGTACTGGATCATGCCGGCGATGGTGCCGAACGGACGGTTGGCGATGTGCCACGCGATGGTGCGCCGGAACTGCCGCGTCGTGATGCGCCACGGCTTGCCATCGGGGCCGGGTGGGATGACCGGCGCATCGGGGCTGCCGAAGACGGTGTTGAGGTGGTCGCGGAAGGCGTTGAGCTGGCGGACCACCTCGCTCGACAGATGCGTCTTGGTGACAGCGCGGGGACGAAGCACCGGCCAGAGCGTGTCGCTTCCAGTCTTCCGTGCCGCGTGTTCCGACAGCCGTTCGAGCACCGTGATCGCCTCGGCCACCGGTTCGATCGTCACCCAGCTCGCCGACTCACCGGCGCTCGATCGGCGCTTGTAGAGGGTCGATCGGACGCGTTGCCGCTCGATCAGGCCGTCTTCGCTGCGCGCGATCGAGAGGCAGCCGCGCCGCATCGCCTGGACCTCGCAGTCGCGCATGCCGGTCAGATAGGCGCATACGATATAGGCGGCGGCCTGCAGCATCCGCTCCTCGATCGCTAGGGTCTTCACGTCGAAGCGGGCACGCCATGGCCGACCGCTCTCGGGAGCGATCGAGATCGGCGTGTCCATGCCGCCGACCTCGGTACCAAGCGATGCAACCGCTTCGCGAATGACATCCGGTGCGCCGGTAGTGAGCATGAGATGCATGGCCGGCTCGGCGACGGCATCGATGCCGGCATGCAAATGGAGGAGATGGGCGTTGATCGGCGGGGTTGCATCCCCGGTGAGGGGATCGATGCGCGTGGCGCCGTTGTGTGCCGTCGTCCAGATGGGCACGCCGCGTCCTTGCCGGGCTCGGCGCGCGAGATAGCGCTCGAGGCGCGCGCGCTGCCGCAGGCGGCGCTCTGCATCAGGCAGTCCGCGTTCGGCGGCGAGCAGCCGAGCGCGGACTGCCTCGAGCCGATCGAGCGCGACCCGAGCCGCCAGAATATCGGTCGCGAAGGTCGTGACATAGCGCAGCGACCAGGCGAGCAGCGGCGTGACAATCTCCTCCGGCATGCGTGGGGTGCGGTTCTCGCGCACATGCCGATATCCGGCGACGCGCGCAGCCGCTTGCCCGGCCCACGGCTCGAACCCGAGACCGCCTCCAGGCAGGTGATCCCGGAGATGGTAGAGATCGGTGACCACCTGCAAGAGCTGGCCGACGATGACGGGGCGCCGCGCTGAATCATCCCGCAGGTGGCGCGCATAAGCGTCGATCAGCGCCTGATCGATGCGGCCCAGGTCGAGCCGCCCAAGCCGCTCGCGCGCGAAGGCGAAGAACCGGCGAGCCCGGTTGAATGCCTGTCGGATGCTGGCGGGCGGCAGCTTCGGGTGGTAGCCGGGAAGACCGACGTTGAGGCGGGCGTAGAGATAGGCGCGCATTGCCGCCTGCACATCGGCATGTTCGAGCACGTCGAAATGCACGGTGACGTGGCAGCGCCGAGCGTTCTCGCGGAAGACGGCGGGACCGAGATCCCAGGTCGGGTCGCCGACGTGCGACAGCTCCTCGCGGGCATGGCCCGCCTTGAGCGGCGCGCTCGCCAGCACAGGGCGATCGTCGAACGCGGGCACGAGGGCATGGACGGGCGTGGTCATGCGCGTGCCTCCGGCGGCAGATAGAGCCGTTCGCTCCCCATCTGCCGGCGCGCTTCGGCGATAACGGCATCGGAGAAGACCGGCAGGACCTGGACCGTGATCCGGGTGTGGACGCGGCCGAACTTGGCGGCCCAGTCGCTCGCCGGCAGGCTGCATCGCTGCTCTTCGACGAACGCGAGAAAGGCGAGGATCGCGGGGAGCTTGCGCGCGGTGATGACGGCGTTGGGACAATCGAGGCAGCCCCAGAAGGGCTGCGCGCAGGGCGAACCGGGCTCGGCGAAAGGACTGCTATGGAAGCCCGCGCAGGCGGCGAGCCAGACATCCTGTTCGCCGTCGAGCACCGGACCCACCGTATCAGCCGACATCAGCGACGCGACCTGTTCGGGCGCTTCGCGCAGCGCCTGCTCGGCGGTGGGTGGAAGCACGGTCGGCATCGCCGCAGCGACCGCTGCGCGGAAGGCATCGGCGACGGCCGCCTCGTGCAACGGCCGGAGCGACGGCAGATCGGCATAGTGGCGCGCCGCAACCTCGCGGGTGTGACCGACCGCGAAGCGGGCCATATGCCCCTCGGTCTTGGTGTACCATAACGCCTTGTGGGTCTTGCGCAGCCGGGAAAGCAGCAGATGGAGCGGCTTCCCATCATCGCCGGCGATACCATGGCGACGAGCCCAGGCGGCGAGTTGGAACTTGGGATCGACGATGCCGGCGCGAAGGCCGCCAACGTTGTGATAGAGCCAGAGGCAATCGTCGGTCAGATGCTCGCGTGCGACGGCGGTGACGTCGATCAGGCGACGCATGAGGCCGCCGGGTGTGCCGCTACCACCATCGCGGACCCGCATGCTCTTGTGCTCGGCACCGCGGGCGCGGCGCTTCAGATAGCGCAGCTCCACCGTGCCGGCATGCGGGTTGGTGAGACAATCCACGGTCAGCGTCTTCAGGCACTCCGGCTCGAGGCCGGTATCGAGCGTGAGCAGCACGAGAAGCGCCGGCAGATCGCGCGCGAGCAGATGATGGCGGCCATGCAGGTCGTCGATGAGCGTGCTGATCGGCAATCCGCGCCGCATGCGCATGAAATAGAGGCGCTTCAGCGCGGGCTGGTCTGCGACGATAAAGCCCTGCCGCGCGATGATCGCTTCGACATCGGCGCGCGCCCTGGCGACGACAGGGTCGCCCTCATCAGTGCGGTCGTCGGCGCCGAGGCGGCGAAGCATCGCTTCGATATCGGCCCTCGCGGCGTCGCGCAGCGCGCGGGCGACGAAGGGGCTATAGGCATCGCGCGGGGTCGAGCGGCCCGCCGAAGTGGCCAGCGTGTAGCGCAGCCGCTCATGCAGGTCGGGCGCGATCCGATCGGGCCGGTCTGCCTCGATCGCGCGCAGCGTGTTGATGACCTTGCCGACCGTTATGTGCCGGTGGATCGCGCCCATCCCACGCCGTTCGAGCGCGGACGCAAAGCCATCGATATGGACTGCGCGCAGGTCGTTGACGCCGGTCACCTCCGGCGCATCATCGCCAAGCCAGGCGAAGAAGTGGCGATAGACCTGAACATACTGCTTGATGACGCTGGCCGCACCGATGGGGCCGCCGAGCGCCGCCGATCGACGCAGCGCACCGGCGAAAGCGATGGCGAGTGGGCGAGGATCGAGCCCGGTCATATCGACTAGGACCGTTCCGCCATGCCGCGCCTCGATGGTGAACTTGAGGCCGAGCACAGGATCGGGCTGCGATCGCTCCGGCGTGATCGGCGCAAAGGCGACAGGCCGGCCCTTGCGGGGACGCCCGCTCATACGCCTTGCGGCCCCGGCAGTAACGCCAGCAGCTCCTCGACGGCCGCGTCCACCGTATCGGCGCGGGTCGCGATATGGTCGAGGTAGATATAGGTGGTGGTGAGGCTGGCGTGGCCAAGCAGGCGTTGCACCTGTTGCAGCGGGTCGCCCAGGATCAGCCGATAGCTCTCCACCGGCCCCACCGGCAATGCCGCTTCGCGCAGCCGCTGCTGGATCAGCAAGGCGAGCATATGGACTGCGAAGGCGTGGCGAAGCTGGTGCGGGCTGATCGACAGCGGGAAGCCGTTCTGTGCGCACCGCTTGCAGGCGCGGGTGAAGATCACCTCCCACGAGTTGGGGCGGACAGGCTGGCCGACCTCGGTCAGCCATAGCGCCGCCGGCTCGCGGGGCGTTCCATCCTCGTCGCACAGGATCAGGCGGCATCGTTCCTCCGGGGTGCAGATATCGCGCATGCGGTCGAGACCGGCGCGGGTGACAGGGATCGGTCGGTCGAAGCTGGCCGCACCGTCGCGCGCGGCGAACTTGGCCACGCCCGCGGCGCGCTCGACCGCGACATAGGCGGCGATCTGACGAAGCAGCCGGCGTGGGACCAGAACGCTGCGTCCGCGGTCGCCCTTGGTGAGCGGCGGCGGAAGGGGCAACCAAAGTTGTTGGACGTCACCGTCCTCGCGGTCGATCGCCGCGAGCTCGACGGTGAGCAAGCCCGACGCCTCTTCGAGGCGCAGGCCGGTGGTGACGAGAAGATCCGCGAACAGCGCGTTGCGCAGCCCATTACGGTCGCGAGCGCCGGGGCGCTCCGTGCCGTCAGGGGTGAGCCCGCGCAGGCCGACCTCGCGGAAAATGCGGTAGTCGTCCATCGTGACGAACCGGACATCCGATCGCCTGGCGACACGTTCATAGGCATCGTTGCGCGCCGCGATCATGCCGCGACGGCCACCTTGCGCCGGTCGCCACACGGCGCGGCGGCTGAACGGCGCGTCGGCGATCAACCCTTGCTGCTCGCCCCAACGGTAAAGGCGATCGAGGCTGGCGACGGCGCGGTTCCAGCTTGCCGCCGTTATCCGGTGATCGGCATCGTCGCGGCGTCGCTCACGATGATAGGCGTCGACATCGTCGCGGGTCGCAGCCCACACGGTCTTGCCGCAGGCATCGAGAAAACGAAGCCAGACTACGACATCATAGGCGTAGGCGCGAAGCGAGTGCCGCGAGCGGACGCCCGACAGCGGCAGGTCGAGAAAGAAGCGATCCAGATCGGGATCGTAGAGCGCGTCGTCGCGCTGGATCAGCGGCACATGCGCATCGAGGCCCCTGGCCTCGCGACGCTCGCAAACAGTAATGATCGACACCGGCGCGAAGCCCTCCCCCCGGACCCCCCACCCGGAAGCTGACCTTCACACCGATGCGCGCTATGGCCCGGCAGCTATCAGGCTGGCCTCCGCCAGCTCTTGGGTCAGCGCTACGGCCAGCCTGATTACTGCCTACCGTGGGCGTCCATCGCCGACCTTACTGCAATGTTGCGGACGGCGCAGACTGTCCAGATAAGGCGGTAAGCTCCTCCATCGCATAGGCGCGGTCGCCGAAGCGCTTGCCGAAGGTGCGCGCGAGCCGTGCCGGGGACCCGGACCAGTGCGCCGTCTCATGACCTCTCGTGGATGCGTAGGCATCGCCCGAGACGAAGCTGCCGGGCCGAGGCAACTGGATCCGGTCGGTGCCGGGGCAGTAATATGCCTCGTCGCCGCCATGGCGTACCCTGGCGGGGATCGCGGCGAAGAAGGCGTCGATCGCATCCTGCCGCTGCGACAGCAGTGCCGGCGTCGGGGGTATGTCGCGCGGGTAGTAATATGCCGGCAGGCCGTCGATTTCGTCTGCGTTGTAGACCAGGTACGAACGCAGGAAGCGAATGAAGCGGGCGCTGCTCTCACCGGTGAGCGTGGGCTGCCCGGGCTTGCGGAACGCCGAGGCGTAGATCGACATCGAAGGGATGGCTGTCGGGCGGACGCGCCCGCCGAGTTCGTTAGCCTGTCGCGCGGTCATCCAGTAGCGGCTGCGATAGCCGCGCATGTCGGCGATCGACCACAGCCACAGCGTGTTGATGCCGGCATAAGGCGTGCCCTCGTGGCGCAGCGGTCGCCCGCCCTCGCCGGTCAGCGACCAGCCTCTGGCCCATGGCAGTGTGCCGGCCTCGAGACGCGCAAGGATGGTGGCGGTGACCTCGCCCGCGATGTCGCGGACGGTCGGCATACGGGACGTCGAAGGGGACATGGGGACGATCCTCCCATGAATGTGGCGGGACCGAGGTTCCGGCTCGGGGCGAAATGACACCCCAAGGCGCGGACTGGACGGCAACGCCGGCGCCGGGCTGCCCCGGTCGCCGGCGTTCCGCCTTCATCCGCTACTCGGCCGCGACGAGATCGAGATCGTCGTCGTCAGCGTCCTCGTCATCGATCAGGTCACCGATATCGATGTCGTCTCCGGCGTCGTCGTCCATGTCGGGCTCGTCCGAGACGATCAGGTCGGTGAGGCCGTCTTCGTCGCCGTCGTCGCCGGCATCGTCGGCCTGGTCGAGGAAGCGCATCGCGCCCGGCACCCAGGCGAGCGCGGCGGCCTTCACCTCGGCTTCCACGATCGCCTCGCCGGCGAACAGCTTCTCGCAGCTCGCAGCGATCTCGCCCTTTTTCTGGCTGGCATGACGTCCCGACAGCGCCGGACCACCGACCTCGTCGAGCAGCGACAGCAGCGCGCCCTTGGGCACCCGGTCGAAGAAGTTCTCCGCCGTCGGCCGCCACCATGTCGCCACATCGATCTCGAGAATGGTCGCGAGCCGGTTCTGGAGCGCGTTCTGCCGGCTCGTATAGCCGTCCTTGGCCTCGAACGACGCCGCCACGATCCAGGCGAGCCACGCGGTCTTCGCCTCGTCGCCAAGCGCGCGGAACGCCTCGAACCGTGCGATCGTCGCCGCCCCGCTGCTCGATGCGTCCCGGCCTTCGCACCACGACGCATCGAGCCCGTCATAGGCCTCGGCGAGGTAATCGCGCGCGCGGGTGGCCGGCACGTTCTTCGCCAGCATCGGGTCCTGCGGGTTCCCAGCGCGGATCGTGGTGCCGCTGTGCGACCCCATGTTCACCCGCCCGTCGATCATCGCGAACAGCATATAGTCGAGCGCCAGCGCCGGGTTGGCGAGGATCGAGGCGGCGAGCACGTCGCGGCGCTGCACCGCGAGCTGGTCGTAGAGCACCTGGCTGAGCGCCTTGCCGCCCGGAGCCTCGGCCTCGGGCGCGACCGGAGCGGATGCCCCGCCCCGGGCAGGGCTGGCCGGACCTTCCTCGATGTGGAAGGTCGCGGCCGGACGCCGCTCGCCATCGTCGCCGTCACTCCCGGCGTCGTCACCCTCGTCCGTGTCTGCCTCGACCGCGGTGACCCGGATCGGGGTTTCGCTGTAGTAGGTGGTGTCGAGCGCGGTGGTGCCGTCGCGGTTCAGCAGCAGGAACGTGCCGACCTTCTGTTTCAATTCGTCGGGCAGGATCTGGGGACGCTCATGGAGCGCTTGGCGCTCGTCCGACAGCGTCTCATGCTCTTCCTCGAGCGCGGCATAGGTGGCCTCGTCCTCGTCGCCCTCGATGCCCTGCATGCCCTCCTCGATCTCCTCGAGCCGGTCAGCGATGACGTCGAGCCGCTCGGCTTCCTCGAGCGTGAGCGGCAGCGTCGGCAGCTGGACGCGGTGCAGGTCGCGCGCGGCTTCCCAGGTGCTGGTGCCCGCGACCGGGCGGACCCAGGCCAGCCCCTGTTCCTCGCCGAGCCGCTGCGCCTCGGCCTCGAGCTTTGCGGCCGCCAGCGTCTGCGCGATGCCGGGATCGATCCAGCGGTCGCCGTCGTCGCTGAACA
>JAWWCG010000029.1:0-14081 GCA_033720555.1 Kiloniellales bacterium
GCCCGGGCCAACCCCTCGGGGACGGGCGCTTTTGGCCGGGCGTCGCGTCGCTCGTCCGCGGATATGCGTCGGCCTGTCCCTCGTCCGCGCGCCGAACGTCCGGCCAAAAACGCACCCTCAGCGTGGTTCAATCTGGTCGGGGACTGCTCTAGCGGGCGGACGACGCCTGGACAGCGGCGACCATCCTATAGTCTGATGACCGGATGCACAGGAAACCCCTGCGCAACTGCAGCGCCGCCCCAGCCATGAGCGACAATGAGATCCACTACGACCAATCCTTCATCGCCTTCCTCGAGCGGATGTGGGGCGAAGGCTTTCTCTCGCCCGGCGGGCCCGAGGAGGTGGCCGAGCTGCTCGAGGGCGTGGACCTGAGCGGCAAGTCGGTGCTCGACATCGGCTGCGGCGCCGGCGGCATGACGCTCCGACTGGCACGCGACCACCGCGCCGGCAAGGTGATCGGCGTCGACGTCGAGCCGCCGGTTTGCGAGCGGGCGCGACGGCTTGTGGCCGCGGCCGGCCTGGAGGCGCGCGTGGACATCCGCCAGGTCGAGCCGGGTCCGATCCCGCTGCCCGACGAGAGCCAGGATTTCGTCGTCAGCAAGGACGCGATCGTCCATATCCCCGACAAGGAGGCCTTGGCGCGCGACATCTTCCGCCTGCTCAAGCCCGGCGGCTGGTTCGTCGCCTCCGACTGGCTGATTGCCCACGACGGCGAGCCTTCGCCGCAGATGGCGGATTACATCGCGAAAGAGGATCTGGGATTCGGCATGGCGTCGCCCGCGCGCTACCGCCGGGCGCTGGAATCGGCCGGCTTCGCGGAAATCAGCTTCCGCAACCGAAACCGCTGGTACCTCGGCGTGGCCCGCCGGGAGCTGGCCCGGCTCGAGGGCCCGGAGCGCACCCGCTTCGAAGCGATCGGCGGGCCGGACCTACTGGCGCAGATGACCGCGACCTGGCGGGCGATGGTGCCCGTGCTCGAGTCGGGCGAACATTGCCCGCACCACTTCCGCGGCCGCAAGCCGTGACGCGCTGCCGTTACGCGGCGCGGACTCGGCCGCGGCGAAAGAGCCGCCCGCAGCGGACCTCGTCCGATGGCAGTCCGAGGATCTCGAGCGCCAGGAAGACCATGGCCTGATTGGAGCACACCACCGGCTTGTCGAGCGCCGCCTCGAGGCGCTCCACCGTCTCGACGCTGCGCATGTCGGTGCAGGACAGCACGATGGCGTCGGCCTCGGGCCGGTCGGCGCGGCAGGCCAGGTCGAAGACCTCGTCGGGCGTCAGCTCGCCCTGGCCGTAGTTGTCGAGCTCGCGGCCGACGTCGGCGCAGGCGACCGTGTCGACGCCCGCCTCGGCGAGAAAGGCGACGGCGGCGCGATTGATCGCGCCGACGTAGGGCGAGGCGAAACCGACGCGGCTTGCGCCGAGCCGCTTCAGGGCCTCGACCAGCGCGCCCGCCGCCGTCACGGTGGGCGCGCCGCTTGCCGCCCGGATTCGCGCCGCCAGCGCCGCGTCGAATTGCCGGCCATGGGTCAGCGTCGCCGAGGTGCAGCCGTAGAGCACCACGTCCGGGCGCGCGCCGGCGATCAGGCGCAACGGCTCGTCGAGCCCGGCGGCCCCCAGCCCCGACATCTGCGCCTCGTCCGGAATCGCCGCCGCGTCGTAGCCGCCGAGGCGGGCGACGTGCACCGAGACGCCCTGCGGCGCCAGCACCGCCATGTCGGGCTCCAGGTTGGTGTTGGTGAAGGGGACGAGGACGCCGATGCGGGCTCGGCCGCGGGATTCGCCGCTCATGACAGGGGGCCTCCTTCCAGATGGCGAGAGGGGCGGGACGCCTCGCGGTCCTCGTCCAGCCCGTAGACCTCTGTGGCCGCTCGGGCGCCGATCAAGCCCTCAGCCAGGTCGCGGCGCACGGCGGCCGGCTCGCGCGCGCCCGGCGGCCCGAAGCCGCCGCCGCCCGGCGTCTCGAAGACCAGGGTCTCGCCCGGACGGACGCGCAGCTCCCCCTTGCCCGCGATGGGCGGTCCGTCGTCGAGGCTGATGCGTCCCGGCGCGCCCTCGCCGCCGCCGGCGCGGCCCCGCGCGGCGTTGCGGATCCGGTCGACGGAGAGGAAGACGAGAAACGGCTCGCCGTTGGCCGAGGTCACCTCGATCCTCTGGCCGAGACCGCCGCGGAACCGCCCGGCGCCGCCGCTGTCGGGCCGCAGCTCCCGTCGCTTGACCACGATCGGCGCGACCGCCTCGGCGACCTCCACCTGGCTGCCCCAGACCCCGCTGGGAAAGCCCGTCGCCGAGAGTCCGTCGAGCGTCGGCCGCGCCCCCGTGCCGCCGTTGTGCACGAACTCGACGGCGAATCCCTCGCCGCCCTCGCGCAAGGTCTCGGGCGCGTTGCGCAGCGGCAGGTCGTACATGCAGGAGGCGCCTTCCGCCGGGACCTTGTCGGGCAGCGCCTGATGGAGGCAGCCGAAAACGAGATCCGGCGTCATCTGGCCGATGGTGTGCCGCATGGCGACCGGCGCCGGCGGCTGGGCGTTCAGGATGCAGCCCTTGGGCGCCGTGACGACGAAGGGCTCGAGCGAGCCCGCGTTGTTGGGAATGTCGGGTCCGACGATGCACCGCAAGGCGAAGACGGAATAGGCCGTCGCGTAGTTCAGCGGCACGTTGATGCCCTTGTCGGAGCACGGCGCCGTCCCGGCGAAATCCAGCTCGATGCACCGATCGGACACCGTCAGGCGCGCGCGGAGCTCTATGTCCGAGCGGTAGCCGTCGACCACCAGGCTGCTTTCGTAGGTGCCGCGGGGCACCTCGGCGATCGCCTTCAGGGTGCCGCGCCGCGAGGTCTCGAGGATATGATCGGCAAGCGGATCGAGGTCGTCCAAGGCGAACTCGTCCATCATCGCGACCAGCCGCTTGACGCCGGTTTCGCAGCAGGCGATCAGCGCGTAGATGTCGCCCTCGTTGGCGATCGGCTCGCGCGAGTTGGCCTTGACGATGCGCAGCAGCAGATCGTTCACCTCGCCGGCCTCGACCAGCTTGCAGGGCGGGATCAGCAGGCCTTCGTCGAAGATGTCGGAGCCTTCCGGGCCCATGCCGAGCCCGCCCAGGTCGACCAGATGCGACGTGCAGGCGCTGAAGCCGACGACCCGGCCGTCGCGAAAGGCCGGCATGAGCAGCAGGAAGTCGTTGAGGTGGCCGGAGGCGATCCACGGATCGTTCGTGAGGTAGATGTCGCCGGGCTTCATTTCCTGCAGGGGAAAATAGCCGCGCAGCGTCTTCACCGCCTCGGCCATGGTGTTGATGTGACCCGGCGTGCCGGTGACCGCCTGCGCCAGCATGCGGCCGCGCAGATCGAAGATGCCGGCGGAGATGTCACCGCACTCCCGCACGATGGGACTGAAGGCGGCGCGGATCAGGGTCTGGCCCTGCTCCTCGACGATGGCGAGCAGCCGGTTCCACATGACTTGCAGCTTGGCGGCGGTGAACGCGGTCATGGCGTCTCTCCCGTGGCGAGCGTTCGGGACAGGATGAGGCTTCCGTCGCCGCCGACCTCGGCGACGAAGTCGGCGCTGACCAGCGTGGTGGTCTGCGGCTCGACGATCAAGGCGGGGCCGCCGACGCGCGCGCCGGGCTTGAGGCAGGCGCGCTCGTAAACGCCGGCGGCGACCGCGGCGCCGGTCAGGTCGCAGGTCATGGTGACGACGCGCGACGGCGATAGGCTCGCCCGGGACTGTTCCGGCACGGCGGGCCCGTCGCGGTCCATGGCGTCGCCTTCGACGGCGCCGCGCCGGCTGGCGACCCGCACGGCCCAGTTCAGAATCTCGATCCTCATGCCGGGCACGGCGCGCGAGAACTGGGCGCGGTAGCCGGCCTCGAAGGCCGCGCGCAGCCGCTCGATATCGCGCGGTTCCAGGGCGCGGTCCGGCAGCTCGATCTCGATCTCGTGGCCCTGGCCGCGATAGCGCATGAAGGCGGTGCGGCGGCGCAGCAGGTCGCCGCCGGGCGCGCCCCGGCGCACGACGTCGGCGGCTTCTTCCAGCAAGGCGTCGAACAGGGCGTTGATGGCCGCCATGTCGAGGTCGTCGAGCAGGCTATAGCGGCTGCGCACGATCTCGTAGGACACCGGCGCGAAGAGAAAGCCGACCGCCGAGCCGACGCCGGGGTCGGGCGGCACGACGATCCTCGTCACCCCGGCGCGGCGCGCGACCCGCGTGGCGTGCAGCGGCCCGTTGCCACCGAAGGCGATCATGGTGCGCTGGGCCAGATCCTTGCCCGATTCGACCGCGTGCATTCGCCCGGCGCTGGCCATGCTTTCGTCGACGATGTCGCCGATCGCGGCCGCCGAGCCGGCGGCGTCGAGGTCGAGCGGCGCGCCGACCTCGCGAAGCAGCGCGCGCCCGGCGGCGGCGGCATCGATCGCGAGGCGCCCCTCGGCGAAGGACTCTGGCCGGATATAGCCGGCGACGACATCTGCGTCGGTGACCGTCGGGGCCTCGCCGCCGCGGCCGAAGGCGGCCGGGCCGGGCTCGCTGCCGGCGCTTTGCGGCCCGACCGCGAGCCGGCCGAGGCGGTCGACGGCGGCGATCGAGCCGCCGCCCGCGCCGATCTCGATCATGTCGACGACGGGTATGCGCACCGGCATGCCGCTGCCCTTGATGAAGCGGCTGGCGCGCGCGATTTCGAAGCGGCGCGAGGTCTGCGGCTGGTAATCGTCGATCAGGCAGAGCTTGGCCGTGGTCCCGCCCATGTCGAAGGAGAGCACGCGCCGCTCGTCGCGGCTCGCCGCCACCCGCGCCGCCAGGACGGCGCCGCCCGCGGGCCCGGACTCCACCAGGCGAACCGGGAAACGCCGCGCGGTCTCCAAGGTGGTCATCCCGCCGCCCGCCGTCATCATCAGGATCGGGCAGTCGAGCCCTTCGCCGGCGAACTCCCGTTCGAAGTCCAAGAGGTAGCGGGACATGAGCGGCTGCACGTAGGCGTTCGCGATCGTCGTGCAGAGGCGCTCGAACTCCAGGGCTTCGGGGCTCACCTCGCTCGAAAGCGAGACCGCCAGGTCGGGCATCCGCGCCAGGAGAAGATCGCGCAGCCGCGCCTCGTGCGCCCCGTTGGCGTAGGCGTGAATGAGGCAGATCGCGACGGCTTGCGCGCCGCAGGCCTCGAGCTGGCCGACCAGCTCGGGCACCGCGTCCTCGTCCAGCGCCTCCAGGACCTCGCCGCGGACCGAGAGGCGCTCCGGCACGGTGAAGCACCGCGCGCGCGGGACGATGAGGTCGGGCTTGACCAGATTGATGTCGTACTGGCTGTAGCGCCGTTCGTAGCCGATCTCGAGGATGTCGCGAAAGCCGGCGGTGGCGATCGCGGCGACGGTCGCGCCGCGGCGCTCGATCAAGGCGTTGGTGGCCAGGGTGGTGCCGTGAATGAACGCGCCGATATCGGCCAGGCTCGCGCCGATATGTCCGGCCGCCTCCCGGGCGCCCGCCAAGGCGGCGCGCACCGGGCTGTCATGGGTGGTGAGGGTCTTGGCGGTCGCCAGGACGCGATTGTCCGGCGCCGCGATCACCGTATCGGTGAAGGTGCCGCCGATATCGACGGCAAGACGCAAGGCTGGATGGGAGGGCATGGCGAACCGAGAGCTGATAGGGACGCGAAAGGCCGGTCATGCGCCAGGCGCGCGCACGACGCCGAGACAGCGGCGGCGCCTATTCGGCGACGAGGTCGGTCTTGGTCGCGCGGCGCCCGCAGCGCCGGTCCCGTACTTGATCAGTCACGCGGTTCGCTCCGTGAATCGGGAACGATCGAGCGCACTATGATCCCGACGCCGATCGCGAGTCAAAGCGATTCGACGCGGCCCCGCGTTTCGCTCAAGACGGTCGCGCGAGCCGCTCGCGCACGGCCGGGGCGATCGCCGCCGGCGTGTCGAGGACGACGGCGCCCGCCGCCTCGAGCGCGCGGCGCTTGGCGGCGTAGGTGCCCTTGTCGCCCGCGACGAGCGCGCCGGCGTGGCCCATCTTCTTGCCCGGCGGCGAGGCGGCCCCGGCGATGAAGGCGGCGACCGGCTTCGCCATGGCGGCGATCCGATCGGCGGCGGCCTCCTCCATGGCGCCGCCGATCTCGCCGACGATGACGACCGCGTCGGTCGCCTCGAAGCGGTCCAGCAGCTCGACCGCCTCGGCCGTGCGGGTGCCGATCACCGGATCGCCGCCGATGCCGATGAACGCGGAGATACCGAGCCCCGCCTGGACCAGGCCGAGGCAGACCAGGACGCCGAGGCTGCCGCTGCGCGAGACCACGCCGACGCGGCCCGGGCGGAAGACCGCCGGGTTGAAGGCCGGCATGAAGCCGACGAAGCATTCGCCGGGCGTTACCTGGCCGGCCGTGTTGGGGCCGAGGACGCGGGCGCCGTGGTCGCGCGCCGCGGCGAGCACGTACATGACGTCGTGGACGGGAATGTGCTCGGTCAGGATGCAGAGGCCCCTGGCGCCGGCTTCGATAGCGTCGAGCGCCGCCGCCTTGACCGCGAGGGGCGGGATGAACAGCACGGAGTAGTCGAAGCCGCGGCCGGCCTCCGTCTCCGCCGCCATGGCCTCGCGCGCCGAGGCGTAGACCGGGACGCCGCAGTGGACCGTGCCGGCCTTCTTCGGGTTCACGCCGCCGACGATCGTGGTGCCGTAGGCCTGCATCTTCTCGGTCCAGAAGGTGCCCTGCTTGCCGGTGATGCCCTGGACCAGCACCCGGTCGTCTTTGCGGACGATCATCGCGCCGCCTCCCGCGCCGCCTCGACGGCCGCTTGGCAGGCCTCGTCCATGGTGGCGAAGGGTTCGATGCCGAGCCGCTCCTGCAAGAGGGCGCGCGCCTCCACGTCGCCGGTGCCGTGCACCGAGAAGAACACCGGGACCTCGGGCCCGAGCGCCTCCCAGGCGCGGACCACGCCCTCGGTCATGACGTCGGTGCGCGCGAAGGCGCCGCAGAAGTTGACCACCAGGCTGGCGACCTTGGGGTTGGCGAGCACCAGCTCCAGGGCCTCGGTCGCCTTGGTGTAGGCCTCGCCGCCGATCTCCATGAAGTTGGCCGGCCGGCCGCCGTAGTGGCTGACCACGTCCATGGTGGTCATGGTGAGGCCGGCGCCGTTGGCCATGACGCCCACGTCGCCGTCCAGCTCGATGAACTTGACCCCGATGTCGCGCCCGCGCGCCTCCAGCTCGGTGAGGGGCTCCGGGCTGCCCTTCGCGGCCAAGGTCTCGCGGCGCTTCACCGCCGAATCGTCGAGCACGAACTTGCAGTCGAGCGCGACCAGCGCCCCGTCGCGGGTCGCCGCCAGGGGATTGACCTCGAGCAGCTCGGCGTCGTTGTCCCGGTAGACCCGGGCGAGCTGCGCGAGCAGGCCGGCGACCGCGCGCGCTTCGGCCGCGGGCAGCAGGTCCGCCGTCAGGGACGAGGCCTCGGCGACGCTCAGGCCGGCGCGGATGTCGAATGCCCCGCGGCGCAGGGTCTCCGGGGCGCTGCGCGCGACCTCCTCGACCTCCATGCCGCCCGAGGTCGAGAACAGGACCAGCGGCCCGCCGCTCTCCGGGTCGTTGACGACGGCGGCGTAGTATTCCCTCGCGACGTCGGCCCGGCGCTCCACCAGCAGCCGTTCGATCCGGTGGCCGGCGATCTCCATGCCGAGGATGGCGCGCGCCGCGTCCCGCGCCTCAGACGGAGCGTCGGCCGGGCGAATGCCGCCGGCCTTGCCGCGCTTGCCGGCCGGCGCCTGGGCCTTGACGACCACCGGGCCGAGGTCCCGCGCCGCCGCGGCCGCTTCGTCCGGCGTGGCGGCGAGGCGCCCCTCGGGCACCGCGATGCCGGCAGCGGCCAGAAGCGGCTTGGCCGCCTGCTCCTCGAAATTCATTGGCCGGCCATCCGATCGCTCATTTGCTGTGCTTCGCCCAGTAGGCGCCGAACAACGCCTCCTCGCTCGGCTTGTCCTCGGGAATCACGCTGACCAGGTGGGTCACGTTGATGAAGTGGCGATAGTTCAGGTTGTCGCTGATGCTGTTGCCCGCCCAGGTGCCGCAGCCCATCGACAGGGTGAAGTTGAGCCCGTTGTCGAAGCCGCCGCCGTTGCCGAAGGTGTGGGCCTGGTTGACCAGCACGCGGACCACGTCGGTCTCCGCCGCGAGCCGCCGGGCGTGGTCCGGGTCCGCGGTGTGGATGCCGCAGGAATGCCCCCGGCCCTTGACCGCGAGCAGGCGGCGCACGGTCTCGAGCGCCGCCTCGAAGTCGGCCGCCCGATAGACCGTCAGCACCAGGGACAGCTTCTCGTCGGCGAACGAGTGCGGGCCGCCGACCTCCTCCGCCTCGACCAGGAAGAACTCCGCCGCGCCCGCCGCCGGCGGCAGCCCGACGATCCCGGCGAAGACCGGCGCGTCCTTGGCGATCAATTGCCGGTTCAGCTTGCCGCCGGCCCACAGCGCGTCGGCGATCAGGGCCCGCTCGGCCGGGCCCGCGCGATACCCGCCCGCCGCCTGCAGCGCCGCCAGCGCCGGCTCGTAGACCTCGTCGAGGATCACCAGCGCGTTCTCCGAGGAGCACGAGGTGGCGTTGTCGAAGATCTTCGAGGCGCGGATCTTTCGCGCGGCGTCCGGCAGGTCGGCGCTGGCGTCGACGATCACCGGCACGTTGCCGGCGCCGACGCCGATCGCCGGCGTGCCGCTCGCGTAGGCGCGGCGGACGTTGTTCTGGGAGCCCGTGACCACCACCAGATCGACCGCCGCCATGAGCGCGCCGGTGCGCGCCTTGGAGACCGGCCCCGGCAGGACCTGCACCAGGTCTTGCGGGTGGCCGGCGCGGGCCAGCTCGGCGCGCATGTGGTCGACGGTCCGGGTGGTGGTCTCCAGCGCCGCCGGCGAGGGCGCGATGACGACCGCGTTGCCGCCCTTGAGGGCCATCATGGCCTTGTTGACGGGCGTGGCCGAGGGATTGGTCGAGGGCACGACGGCGCCGACCACGCCGACCGGCTTGGCGTACTTGACCAGGCCCAGCGCCGGCAGCTCCTCGATCACGCCGACGCTCTTGACCCGCAGCAGGTCGCGCAGCGTGCCGAAGGTCTTGCGGGTGTTCTTGGTGACCTTGTCCTCGACCTTGCCGAGGCCGGTCTCCGCCACCGCCAGCTCGGCCAGCGCGCGGGCGCGCTCGGGCCGGTAGAGCGACCAGGCGAGCGCCGTGACCGCGTCGTCGACCGCCGCCTGGTCGTGGTTGCGGTAGGCCATCATGGCGGCGCGGGCGCGCGCCACGAGGCCAGCGACGACCTCGCGCTCGCCTTCGTCCGCCGCGGAACCGGATGCTCCTGCCTCGGCCATGCCTGCTTTGCGCCCTCCTCGCGCTCAGTCGCCGGCGACCGCCCTGGCCTGGCGCCAGTGGCGCACGGCGCTCGCCACCATGGTGGCGATGCCGGCCACGATCAGCAAGGCGGCGATCGGCCGTTCCGCGAAGCCCAGGACGTCGTAGTCCATGATCTGCATCGACTTGATGAACATGGATTCCCCGATCCGGCCGAGAATCAGGCCGAGCACGATGCCCGCCGCCGAATAGCCGGTGCGCCGCAGGAAGTAGGCGGCGATCCCGGCGAGATACATGGCCCAGACGTCGACCAGCAGGTTCCTGAGCGCGAAGGCGCCCACCGTCGCCAGCAGCAAGATGCCCGGCGCCAGCCAGCGGAACGGCACCCGCAGCAGGTGCACCACGGTCTTGGTCTGGATCCAGCCGAGGCCGAGGATCGCCACGTTGGCGAAGAACATGGCGGCGAAGGTGACCCAGACGAGGTCTTTGCTGTTGATGAAGATGAGGGGGCCGGGCTCCATGCCGTGGATCTGGAAGATGCCCAGCATCATGGCGGTCAGGGCGCCGCCCGGCAGGCCGAGCGCCAGCAGGGGAATCATGGCGGCGCCGGTCGCCGCGTTGTTGGCGGTTTCCGGCGCCACCACGCCGGCCAGCTCGCCCTTGCCGAAGCGCTCCGGCGTCTTCGACCAGCGCACCGCCTCGTTGTAGCCGAGAAACGCGGCCAGGGTCGCGCCGATGCCCGGCAGGATGCCGGCGAAGAAGCCGAGCCCCATGGAGCGCAGGACCGTGAAGCGCAGCGCCCAAAACTCCCGCAGGCTGGGAAACTCCAGGCTCGCCTTCGGCCGCTGGCGGGTGCCGGCGACGATCCGCTCGGCCTGGGCGAAGACCTCCGAGACGGCGAAGAAGCCGAGGATGAGGGGAATGAAGTGGATCCCCGCCAAGAGGTAGTAGGTGCCGAAATCGAAGCGGCCGAGGCCGCCGGCGGGATCGGTGCCGACCGTGGCCAGCAGCAGGCCGAGGAACACCGAGAGCCAGCCCTTCCACAGGGTCCGCGCGCCGACCGAGGCCGAGACGCCGAGGCCGAAGAAAATCAGCGCGAAGACCTCCGGCGGGCCGAAGGCGCGCACCGCCCAGGCGGCGATCGCCGGGGTCGCCGTGATCATCAGGACCGCCGAGGCGACGCCGCCGAGCGCCGAGCAGGAGACCGCCGCGCCGATCGCCTTGCCGGCGCGGCCCTGCTGGGTCATGGGATAGCCGTCGAAGCAGGTGGGCGCGTTCTCCGGCGCGCCCGGGATGTTGAACAGGATCGCGGTGATGGCGCCGCCGAACACGCCGGAGACGTAGATCACCGAGAACAGCATGATGGCGTGCTTGGGGTCCATGCCGACGGTGAACGGCAGGATGACGGCGCCGAGGGTCAGCATGTTGACGCCGGGCACGGCGCCGAACAGCATGCCGCCGAACAGGCCGCAGGCGAACACCAGCAGGGCGGTCGGGTCGCCGGCGAGCAGCAGCGTGCCCTGCAGGAAGTCTTCCACCCCTCAGGCTCCGGCGAAGACGCTGCGCACCGCGACCACGATCCAGTTGTTCACATCGTAGAAGACCGGCCAGTTGCCGACCGGCAGCGCGACGTAGAACAGGCGGACGAAGACCAGCAGCACGAGCCCGTAGGCGGTCGTCGTCACGCCGAGGAGAACCAGCGGGCGGCGGACCTGAAGGATCCACAGGAACGCCAGAACGAACGGCGGCGTGGTGAGGTAGAATCCGGTGCGCGGCAAGAGGATGAGATAGATCAGCGGCAGCACGAAGATGCCGAGCATCAACGCGCTGAAGGCCGGGGCGGGCGGCGCCTCGGGCCCTGTGTCGGCAGCCTCCGACGCCTTGGCGCGCTCGCCGGGCGGGCGGCGCGCCCGGCGGCGCAGGCGCGTCAGGGCGAAGGCCGCCTGCACCGTCGCGCCGACGACGATGCAGGCCAGAACGAAGCGGGGCCAGCCGCTCGCGCCGAACTGGTAGACATCGAGCGGCTCGTCGAAATCGAAGGTGAGCCAATAGCCGACGGCGGCCAGGGCGACCCAGACTCCCCACTCCAGGCAGAGCGCGAGCGCCGGCTTCACCGGGCGATCGCTCGCCGCGCCGCGGCCCCGCTCTCGGCCGAGCGGGGGGGCACTGCGGTCATGGCGCGGGCCACCGCGCGACGGCCGGCTACTGGGTCAGCCCAAGATCTTCGTAAACCTGCTGATAGGTCTCGATCGCGCCCTTCAAGAGGGCGACCGAGTCCTCCCGGTTCCGGTAGCTGTTGATCAGGTTCATGTACTTCTTCTCGTTGAACGCCTGGAAGGACTCGTGCTCGAAGCCGGCGGCGAAGACCTGCTCGAGGTAGTCGAGGCGCTCGGCGGGGATGCCCGGCTTCGCGTAGAACCCCCGGAACCGGAGCAGGGCGTCGAAGTCGGCGCCCACCTCCAGGTGGGTCGGCACGTCGGCGAAGGCCTCGGGCCGGCTGTCCAGAAACGTGAGGATCGGCTTCATCTGGCCGCTGTCGAGGAAATTGCGGACGTCGCCGGGCTGCTCGAACAGCGCGTCCACGTGACCGCCGATCAGCGCGGCGTAGCGCTCGGCCGGCTTGTCGAAGCTGATCTGCTTGGTCTCGAAGCCGAGCGCCTCCTCGAGCTTCAGCATGTTGATCCGTTCCATCGATCCCACGTTGCCGACGTTGGCGATGGTGAGCTGGCCGGGATTGTCCTTCGCGTAGGCGAGAAAGGACTCCCAGTCGCTGAAGCGCTCGTCGTCGGGCCGGATGTAGACCTGGCTGAAAGTGATCTGGGCCATGGCCAGCGGCACCCAATCCTCGGCCGGGTTCTCGTTGATCTTGCCGGAGGCGAAGAGCGTCGCCGCGTCGTCGATGTGCTCCATGACGGTGTAGCCGTCGGCCGGCGCCGTCATGAAGTCGGGAATGGCCGCGCGGCCGCCGCCGCCCGGCTTGTTGACCACCTGGAAGGTGACGCCCGCCACAGCCTCGATGGCCCCGGCCATCGCCCGGCTGAGCTGGT
The DNA here is from genome assembly GCA_033720555.1 of Kiloniellales bacterium. Classification (GTDB taxonomy): domain Bacteria; phylum Pseudomonadota; class Alphaproteobacteria; order Kiloniellales; family JAKSDN01; genus CALJXB01. Next base: position 12,360 of record JAWWCG010000029.1, read on the forward strand.
CCGAGCCGCCGCCGGCGCCGTAGGGCACGATCATGGTGATCGGCCGCTCGGGAAAGCCGTCGGGCTTGGCGATCTCCTGGGCTGCCGACGGATCGGATACGAGGACGAGTCCGGCCGCCACGGCGGCGGCCAGCGCGATAAGCCGACGGGTCATTGGTAGCCTCCCAAGGTTTTTTTTGACCTGCGGTTTTTCTTGCCGCGCCCACCATAGCGCAGGCGCGCGGCCAATCCAATCGGCCGCCGGCTTGCCTCCGTCATCGAGAGCGCCGTCGCGAGGCCTGACCGTCGCGCCGGACGACCCGCCGCTCGGCGACTTCGACCGCGAGAACTTGCCGCTTCTGTGCGAGGAGCGGTCGCGGCTGCGGCGCGAAATGGCGGATAACGGGCGGCCCTATCGACGGCCCATTTCCGGTGAAGATCGGCTTGCGGATCGCAATGCGGAGATATCCGCAGGCCGTCGGTGGAGTGCACCCATTTGGGTGGACAATTGAGGCACGGATCATTGGACAGCTTGCCGGGCGAAGTCCTCCTCGAAGGTGACTGGGCTACGGTAGCCGAGGGCTGAGTGCAACCGCTTGGCATTGTAGACATCCTCGATGAAGCGCGGTAGCGCCGTGGTGACGTCCTCGAAGGTCTTGTAGGAGCTCAAGTAGACCTCCTCGACCTTGAGCGTCTTCATGAAGCTCTCGGCCTTGGCGTTGTCGTAGGGATTGGCGCGCCGGCCCATCGAGCCTTTGAGGCCGAGCTTGGCGAGTTCGGCGCGGTAGTCTTGGGCGGCGTATTGTCGTCCGCGATCGGAATGGTGGATGCAGCCGGCTGGCGGTTTGCGCGCGATGATCGCGGCCTTGAGGGCAGCCAGCGTCAATCTGGCATCGATGCGCCGGCCGATGGCATAGCCGACGACGCGGCGCGACCAGGCATCGAGGATGGCGGCTAGGTAGACGAAGCCGCTGGCGATCGCAATGTAGGTGATGTCAGCGACCCAAAGCTGGTTCGGCGCGCTGAGCACGACGGCCTTGCTGAGGTCTGGGAAGACGGGGCCGTCGTCGGAGCTCTGCGTCGTCACCACGAAACGCCGGCGCGGGCGGACGCTGAGGCCGTTCTCCTTCATCAAGCGCATGACCTTCTTGTGGTTGACGGTGAGACCCTCGTTATGGAGCTGTGCCGTCACGCGGCGATAGCCGTAGCGGGGCCACGCGGCACAGATCTCCGCGATGCGTGCAACGAGCCTGGCCTCCTCGACCGGCTGGCCTTTGGGCTCGTCGTAGTAAGTCGATCGTGCCAGGCCCATCACTCGGCATCCCTCGGTGATCGAGAGACCTTCGGGCCGGCAACAACGCAGGAGGGCGCGTTTCTGCCCAGGCGAGCGTTCTCCAAGGCCCCTTTTAGAAACTCATTCTCGAGTGCCAGCTTGCCCGAGAGACGTTCGAGCGCCGCGATCCGCGCCTTGTAGTCCTGCAAAAGATCGCCCGCCGTCGTCTCGTCGTTGAGATCCCCGTCAGCCTCGTATCTGGCGATCCACAGCCGGATCACATTGCGCGAGATGTCATAACGCTTGGACAAGCGATAGAGCGTCTCGCCAGCCAGATACTCCAGAACCACCTGGCGCTTGAACTCGGTCGAGTAGTTGCGTTGCTTGGCCATGAGCTTTCTCCCCGAAAGCCCGGCACTTATAGCCCAATGCGATAGACCTTATCTGTCCACTTCTAGGGGTGCACTCCA
>JAWWCG010000030.1:0-13945 GCA_033720555.1 Kiloniellales bacterium
CCGTGGCTCGTCGGCATGACGTCTGACCTTCTCGCGCGGCGCGAAGGTTGAAGGACCGCCCGCATTAAGGGAACGAAGGGATTAAGGATTCTTGAAGGCTTATGGTTTAGCGGCGCCGCGCGGGCCCGGCCCGGCGCTCCCGGCGGGCCGTCAGGCGACTCCCGCGGTCTCCAGCACGAAGCGGGCGGCGAACTGGATCACCGCGAACAGCGCCAAGCCGGTGATCAGGCCGAGGACCGCCAGGAAGGCGAAGTTCCACTTGGTGGCCAGCGGGTTCCTGCGGCGCTCGTCGCCGCGGCGTTTGGCGTTGCGGCGCTCCCGGCCGCCGAGGACGGCCAGATAATAGCGCGACGCCACCAGGGGCACGCTCAGGCGAAGGTCGAGAGCGTGGCGACCGTCCCAGGACCGGCCGTCGGCCGGCGACGCGGCGTCCGCCTCGGGCGCCTCGGGCGCCCGCTGCGGCGCGCCCGCCCCCAGAACCTCAGCCAGATCGGTGGCCAGATCGCTAGCCACATCGCTAGCCGCATCGCCAGCCACATCGTCGGCCCGGTCTCTCGCCAGATCGCCCGCCGCCGAGCCCTGATAGGGAACATCCTGCTGCACGATCGCGGTCCTGGGTCCGGTGATGCGAAAGCGATAAAGCCGAAGGGACGCGAAGCTTCACAGATCCGCGTTAACAACGCGCTTATGCCGCAACGCCGCGCCGGTGCCGCTGGTGCCGCCGGGCGAATCGAGGGCGGGGATTCCCCGGAGATTTTCAGGGCGCGCGGCCCGGCGGGCCGCGGCGGGCGGCGCGCGATCGGCCGGCCGGGGACCCGGCAAGCCGCTGATTTGTCGTAGGGAATGCCTCACGCTCACCACCCCCGGTAGATCGCGCGCCGGCGCCCTGCCGCAAGGGGTTGGCTTTCGCCGGTCACTGGGAGTAGCTTCGTGCCGCCTGAGCCGCGGGCCTGAAATCGCGGCGATTGGCGGGACGACAAGGAACCATAGGCATGACAAGCAACTCCGAACTTCGCACGCGGCGGGCCTCGGCGGTGCCGCGTGGCATCGCCTCGATGACCGGCGTGTTCGCCGAGCGCGCCGAGAACGCGGAGATCTGGGACGTCGACGGCCGCCGCTACGTCGATTTCGCCGGCGGCATCGCCGTGCTCAACACCGGCCACCGCCATCCCAAGGTGATGGCCGCGGTGGCCGAGCAGGAAAAGCGCTTCACCCACACGGCCTTCCAGGTGATGGCCTACGACAGCTACATCGCGCTGGCCGAGCGGCTGAACGCCCTGGTGCCGATCCCCGACGCCAAGACCCTGTTCATGAACTCCGGCGCCGAGGCGGTCGAGAACGCCATCAAGATCGCCCGCGCCTACACCGGCCGCAGCGCCGTGATCGCCTTCAACGGCGCCTTTCACGGCCGCTCGCTGCTGACCATGGGGCTGACCGGCAAGGTGCTGCCCTACAAGGCCAAGTTCGGGCCGTTCCCCGGCGAGATCTATCACGCGCCGTTCCCGATCGAGCATCACGGGATCAGCGAGGCGCAGAGCCTGTCGGCGCTCGCCTGGCTGTTCAAGGCGGACATCGAGCCGAGCCGGGTGGCGGCCATCGTCATCGAGCCGGTCCAGGGCGAAGGCGGCTTCTACGTGGCGCCCCAGAGCTTCATGAAGGCGCTGCGCGAGATCTGCGACGAGCACGGCATCGTGCTGATCTGCGACGAGGTCCAGACCGGCTTCGCGCGGACCGGCAAGCTGTTCGCCACCGAGCACTACGGCATCGAGCCGGACATGATCACCATGGCCAAGTCCCTGGCCGGCGGCTTCCCGCTGTCGGCGATCTCCGGGCGCGCCGAGATCATGGACGCGCCGGACCCCGGCGGCCTCGGCAGCACCTACGGCGGCAGCCCGCTGGGCTGCGCCGCCGGGCTCGCGGTGATCGACGTCATCGAGGAGGAGCGGCTGTGCGAGCGCAGCCTCGCCCTCGGCGAGCGGATCAAGGCGCGCATCGTCAAGTGGAAGAGCCGCAACGACACCCTGCCGATCGGCGACGTGCGCGGCCTGGGCGCCATGGTCGCCTTCGAGCTGGTGAGCGATCGCGGCAGCAACGAGCCGGACCCCAAGATGACCGGCCAGCTCGTCGCCAAGGCCGAGGAGAACGGCCTGGTGCTGCTGTCCTGCGGGGTGTTCGCCAACACGATCCGCATCCTGGTGCCGCTGACCGCGTCCGACGAGATCGTCGACGAGGGCCTCGACATCATCGAGCGCTCGATGATCGAGCTGGCCGGCGCCGCCTAGGGCAGGCGGGGTGTTGAGACTCTGTGAACCATTGCGGTGGTTCTCTACCCGCGGAGCTGTCGGATGAGAGCTGTCGCATGACTCCCTTCGCCATCGCCGGCGTGCAGATGCACGTCTCCGCCCAGTCGGAGAACGTCAGCGCCATGCGCCATCAGATCGACGTGCTGATGGGCATCTACCCCTGGGTCCAGATGGTGGTGTTCAGCGAGCTGGCGCCCTTCGGGCCGCTGCCCGAGCACGCCCGGAGCCTGCCCAACGCCGCCGAGGAATCCTTCCAGGAAGCCGCCGCGCGCCACGGCATCTGGCTCGTTCCGGGCTCCATGTTCGAGCAGTCGGGAACCGAACTCTACAACACGGCGAGCGTGATCAATCCGGCCGGCGAGGTGGTCGCCCGCTACCGCAAGATGTTTCCGTTCTATCCCTACGAGCACGGCATCAGCCCGGGGCGCGAGTTCCTGGTCTTCGACGTGCCCGAGGTCGGCCGCTTCGGCCTCTCCATCTGCTACGACATCTGGTTCCCGGAAACCACCCGCACGCTCACCTCCATGGGCGTCGAGGTGCTGCTCCATCCGGTCCTCACCGGCACCATCGAGCGCGACGTGGAGCTGACCATCGCCCGGGCGACGGCCGCCATGTTCCAGTGCTACCTGTTCGACATCAACGGCCTGGGCGCCGGCGGCAACGGCCGCTCCTGCATCGTCGACCCGGCCGGCACGGTGCTCTATCAGGCCGCCGCCGAGCCGGCCATGATCCCGATCGAGATCGACCTGGACCAGGTGCGCCGCCAGCGCGAGGTCGGCCTGCGCGGCCTGGGCCAGCCCCTGAAGTCGTTCCGCGACCGGGCGGTCGACTTCTCGGTCTACCGCCCCGAGGGGGTCGCGCCCGCCTATCTGCACGGCCTCGGCCCGCTCGCCATGCCGGCGCGCGGCTCGCGCGCCGGCCTCGAGCCGGCCGACCGGCCGGCGCCCGCCGAGGCGGGCGAAGCTCCGGCCCCCGAGCCGCCGCCGGTCGCCGCCTACCGCAAGTGGGTCGACGTCCGCCAGCGCCGCCGCAAGTCGCGCTGAGCCGCGCCGCGCCGCGCCTGGGGCCGCCTTAAGCCGTCAAGCCGACAAGTCCCGCGCCGTTTGCGCGATCCGCCGCCAGGCCTCTTGCACGTGCGCCCGGGTGGTCGAGGTCTGGCCGACCGCGAAGCGCAGGGCGAAGCGCCCCTTGACCAGGTTGCGGGTGAGATAGAGCCGGCCGCCGTCGTTGAGCCGCTCCAGGAGCCGCCGGTTGAGGTCGTCGAGCGCCGCCTCGTCGGCCACCCCGGGCGGGCGATAGCGGAAGTTGAAGAGGGCGAGGCTGGGCGGCGCGACCAGCTCGAACTCCGCCGACGCCTCGACCTGCCGGGCCAGCTCCTGCGCCCAGTCGATGTGGGCGGCGACTTTCTCGCGCAGGCCCGCGACGCCGTAGCTGCGGATCACGAACCACAGCTTGAGCGCCCGGAAGCGCCGGCCGAGGGCAATCCCCCAGTCCCGGTAGTCGATCACTTGCGCGCCCTCGCGGGTCGCGAGATAGGGCGGCGCGATGGCGAACGTACGGGTCAGCGCCGCCGGGTCGCGCACGTAGTAGGCCGAGCAGTCGAAGTTGGTGAACAGCCACTTGTGCGGGTTGACCACGAAACTGTCGGCCGCCTCGACCCCGGCGGCCATCCAGCGGTGCTCCGGCAGGATGAGTGCGCTGCCCGCCCAGGCGGCGTCGACGTGGAGCCACAGGCCGTGGGCGCGGCAGATCCGGGCGATCGCCGCCAAGGGATCGACGGCGCCGACCCCGGTGGTGCCCAGCGTCGCCACCACCGCCGTCGGGGTCAGGCCTTGCGCCAGGTCCTCGGAGATCGCCCGCTCGAGGGCCTCGGGCGCCATGGCGTGGGACTCGTCGGTCGCGATCGCCCGCAGGAAGCGGCGGCCGAAGCCGGCGAGGGTCGCCGCCTTCTCCACCGAGGAATGGGACTCTTGCGAGGCGTAGACGGTGAGGCGCAGGCCCTCGCCGCCGAGCGCCGCCAGGCCGTCCTCGCTCGCCCGCCAGCCGGTCGCCCGCTCGCGCGCGGTCAAGAGGGCCGTCAGGGTGGCGCTCGAGGCGGTGTCCTGGATCACGCCGGCGAAGCCCTCGGGCAGGCCGAGCATGGCGCGCAGCCAGTCCAGCACCCGGGTCTCCAGCTCGGTCGCCGCCGGCGAGGTCTCCCACAGCATGCCCTGGGCGGCGAGCGTCGCGGTCAGCATCTCCGCCAGCACCGACGGCGGGCTCGAGTTCGCCGGGAAAAAGGCGAAGAAGCTCGGGTGCTGCCAATGGGTCATGCCCGGCAGGATGTCGGCCTGAAAGTCGGCGAAGATCGCCGCCATGGGCTCGCCCGCCTCGGGCGGCCGGGCGGGCAGGCGCGCGGCCACCTCGCCGGGGCGCACCTGGGCGCGCACGGGGTAGTCCTCGACGTGGGCCAGGTAGTCCGCCATCCAATCGGCGAAGGCGTGGGCGTGCTTGCGAAATTCCTCGATGTCCACGGCTGGTTCCCCTTCTGGCGGCCGGGCCTCCGCTGGGCGCCCGGCCCACGGTAGTGCCTCGCGCCGGGCCGCTCAATGCGGCCTAAGCCCCGTCTCGGCGGTCTCGGCGCACGGTCGGCGCACGATCCTCGTGTCGTGACGATCAGCGCCATGGCCCGAAGCGGGCGAGACTTGCTATAAGGGCGGCCATGACGAGATCCCCGAGAGACTTGCTGCGGTCGCTGTTCGAGGCCGCCGTCGAGGCGGCGCAGCCGGCGGTCTGCCTGCCGCCCCACCTGCCCGCGCCGCCGCAGCCGTCCTCCGGCGGCCGCACTCTGGTGATCGGCGCCGGCAAGGCCTCGGCCGCCATGGCCAAGGCGGTCGAGGACCACTGGCCCGGCCCGCTCGCCGGCCTGGTGATCACTCGCTACGGCCATGCGATGCCCTGCGAGCGGATCGAGATCGTCGAGGCTGCCCACCCGGTGCCCGACGAGGCCGGGCGCGCGGCGGCGGCGCGGATCCTCGACCTGGTGCAGGGCCTGACCGCCGACGACCTGGTGATCTGCCTGATCTCCGGCGGCGGCTCGGCGCTCTTGTCGCTGCCGGCGCCGGGAGTGAGCCTCGCCGACAAGCAGGCGGTCAACCGGGCGCTGCTGCGCTCGGGGGCGACCATTTCCGAGATGAACTGCCTGCGCAAGCACCTCTCGGCGATCAAGGGCGGGCGGCTCGCCGCCGCGGCGGCGCCGGCCCGGGTGGTGAGCCTGCTGATCTCCGACGTGCCCGGCGACGACCCCTCGAGCATCGCCTCGGGCCCGACCGTGCCCGACCCGACCACCTTCGCCGACGCCCGCGCGATCATCGAGAAGTACGCGATCGAGGCGCCGGACTCGGTCCTGGCGCGGCTCGCCGCGGCGGACGACGAGACGCCCAAGCCCGGCGACCCGCGCCTCGCCGCCGCCGAGACGGTGATCGTCGCCTCGCCCCAGGCCTCGCTGGAAGCCGCGGCGCGCGCGGCGGCGGCGGCCGGCGTGACGGCGCACATCCTGAGCGACCGCATCGAGGGCGAGGCGCGCGACGTCGCCCTGGTCCACGCCGCCATCGCCCGGCAGGTGGCGGAGCGGGGCCAGCCGTTCCAGCCGCCGGCGGTGCTGCTGTCGGGTGGCGAGACCACGGTGACGCTGCGCGGCGAGGGCCGCGGCGGGCGCAACGCCGAGTTCCTGCTGGCGCTCGCGGTCGCGCTCGGCGGCGCCGCCGGCGTCCACGCGATCGCCTGCGACACCGACGGCATCGACGGCACCGAGGACAACGCCGGCGCGCTCTGCGGGCCGGACAGCCTCGCCCGGGCCGAGGCGCTCGGCCTGTCGGCCCGCGCCAGCCTCGCCGACAACGACGGCTACGGGCTGTTCTCGGCGCTCGGCGACCTGGTGGTGACCGGCCCGACGCTCACCAACGTGAACGACTTCCGCGCCATCCTGATCGAGGGCTGAGCCGGGTTTCGCTTCGCCGTGTCGCCGGGCTGGCGCGACTTGGCAACACGAGCGATCAGGAGTCCCGCGTCGTCGAATAGAAGAACGCGACCGCCTGGGCGCGGTTCTTGATCGCCAGCTTGTCGTAGAGATTGCGCAGGTGGAACTTCACCGTGTTGATGGAGAGGCCGAGGGCGCGGGCGATCTGGTCGTTGCTGTCGCCCTTGGCCAGCGCCGCCAGAAGCTCGCGCTCGCGCGGCGTCAGGTGGTCCCAGGGGTCGCTGTGCAGGCCGCGGACATCGACGTAGGGGAACACCATCTGGCCGGCGGCGACCGCCGCGATGGTGTCCAGCAGGCGCTCCGGCGCCTCGCTCTTGGAGCAGAAGCCCGCCGCGCCGAAGCCCATCACCTTGCGCGCCAGATCCGGGTCGAGACCGCCGGAATAGACCACGATGCGCGGCGCCTCGGGCTGGTCCCGCAAGGTCTCGAGGATCGCCCCGCCGCCGCCGGGCGGCAGCGCCCAGCCGATGACGCCGATGTCGACCCGGGTGCGGGCGACCGACTGCAGGAAGGCGGACGACGTCTTGACGGTCAGCACCAGGTTGAAGCGCGGGTCCCGGTCCAAAAGCTCGGACAGCGCCGATAGCACCAAGGGGTTCTTGTCGGCGAGCGCCACGTCGACCACCCGGCCGGCCGATGCCTGGTCCGGCTCGGCTTCCGCCGGCCGCGCCGTACCCGCCGTCCGCGCTGTTTGCCGTGTGTCCGCCATGGTCCCCCGCTTGCCCGCCCGCGGCCCGGCGGGGCGCCTCACCTCTTCACGACGTCGTGGGCCCTCGCGAACCGCCCCTGTCGCGTCGCGGCCCGCCTCGCCCGCCTCGCCCGGTGCAGACGGTCAAAACCTACCCTTAGCGGTAGGTATAACCTCATCTGGTGCCGAGGGCAACTCGGGCGTCCGCCTGGCGAGAACGGCCGGCCCGGGGCCGCTTGGGCCCGGGCCGCGGGTGCCGCGGGCCGATTTCGGCGCACGCGACTTAACTGTTTGAGATAAAGAAGACTTATCGAGCGATAGGGATCTTCTTGCCGGTGCTTCGCGCCACGCGATTCCATACGGTTTATTTAAAAGAATGGGTGTGACCTGCCTAGAAAGGTGGGTTTCGGTTCATCGTAACGATCATGGCGATCCCGTCCGAAAAACAACGCGATCCCGTTTCTTGAGGTGTTGTTGGCGGTCGCGATTTCGCCCATCACTGGAGGCTGGAGGACGCCGAAGCGAACGCGGCGCAGAGCGCGACATCGCCGGCGGTGCCGATCAAGCAGCGAACGACAGCGAACACCAGCGAACACCAGCGAATAAAGGGAAGAGGAGCGCCAGCCATGCCGGGAGCCAACCCGATCTTCATTCCGGGGCCGACCAACGTCCCGCACCGCATCCGCCGGGCCATCGATTGCGCGATGGAGGATCAGCGCGCGCCGGACCTTCCGGCCTTCACCCTGCCGCTGTTCAAGGACCTCAAGCGGATCTTCAAGACCACCTCGGGCCAGGTCTTCATCTTTCCCTCCTCGGGCACGGGCGCCTGGGAAGCGGCGATGACCAACACCCTGTCGCCGGGCGACAAGGTCCTGGCCTCGCGCTTCGGCCAGTTCACCCATCTCTGGATCGACCTGTGCCAGCGTCAGGACTTCGAGGTAATCGAGGTCGACGTCGAATGGGGCGAGGGGGCGCCGGTCGAGATCTACGCCCAGCATCTCGAGGCCGATAGGGCGCACGAGATCAAGGCGGTGCTGGTCTGCCAGAACGAGACCGCGACCGGCGTGACCAGCGACGTCGCCGCGGTGCGCCGCGTGCTCGACGACCTCGGCCATCCGGCCTTGCTGTTCGTCGACGGCGTCAGCTCGATCGCCAGCATCGACTTCCGGATGGACGAGTGGGGCGTGGACCTGGCGATCAGCGGCTCCCAGAAGGGCTTCATGATGCCCGCCGGCCTCGGCTTCGTCTGCGCCAGCCAGAAGGCTCTGGAGGCCCACAAGACCTCGACCAGCCGGCGCTGCTATTTCGATTTCGCCGACCAGATCAAGACCAACGTCGACGGCTTCTTCCCCTACACCCCGCCGATGCACATGCTGCGCGGGCTGCGGGTGTCGGTGGACATGCTGCTGGAGGAGGGGCTGGAGAACGTCTTCGCCCGCCACCACCGGCTGGCCGAGGGCGTGCGCCGGGCGGTCGACGCCTGGGGGCTCAGGCTCTGCGCCAAGGAGCCGAAATGGCACTCCGACACGGTGAGCGCGATCATGGTGCCCGAGGGCTTCAACGGCAACGAGGTGGCCAAGCTGGCCTACCTGCGCTACGGCCTGGCGCTCGGCGTCGGCCTGACCAAGGTCGCCGGCAAGCTGTTCCGCATCGGCCACCTGGGCGATCTCAACGAGCTCATGCTGCTGACCGCGCTGGCCGGCTCGGAGATGGCGATGCGCGACCTCGGCATCGAGATCGAGGCCGGCAGCGGCGTGGCGGCGGCGGAGGAGTACTACCGCAGCACCGCCAAGCCGGTCGAGGTGAGCGCGCCGGCCGCGGCCGCGATGTAACGAGAGTCGATCGCCAGGGGCCGGTGGCGGCCGTCGGGCGTGCGGAGCCGCCGTCCCTCCAGGGGCGGCAAGCGGCCGGCCGGCCCTGGGCCCGGACGCGATCGTCCGGCGACGAGGATCTAGCGCAAGGATCTAGCGAGAGATGGAGATACACGAGTATCAGGCCAAGGAGCTCTTGGCCGACTTCGGGGTGCCGGTGCCGCGCGGCGGCCTGGCCTACAGCCCCGAGCAGGCCGCCTATCGGGCGACCGAGATCGGCGGCAACCAGTGGGTCGTCAAGGCCCAGGTCCATTCCGGCGGCCGCGGCAAGGCCGGCGGCATCAAGCTGTGCAGCACCGAGCACGAGGTCTGGGACGCGGCCGAGGAGCTTCTCGGCAAGCGCCTGGTGACCCACCAGAGCGGCGCGCGCGGCAAGGTGGTCTACCGCCTGTTCGTGGAATCGGCGGTGCCGATCCAGCGCGAGATCTATCTCGGCTTCGTGCTCGACCGCAAATCCGAGCGGGTCATGGTGGTGGCCTCCTCCGAGGGCGGCATGGAGATCGAGGAGATCGCCAAGGAGCGGCCGGACTCGATCCTCAGGACGAGCGTCGAGCCGGCGGTCGGCATGCAGGCGTTCCAGGCCCGCGAGCTCGCCTTCGGGCTCGGCCTCGAGCCGGAGCTGACCGCCCAGGCGGTCGCCACCATCCTCGGCTGCTACCGCGCCTTCCGCGAGCTGGACGCCACCATGGTCGAGATCAATCCCCTGGTGGTGACCGGCGACGGCGCGCTGCTCGCCCTCGACGCCAAGATGAGCTTCGACGACAACGCCCTGTTCCGCCGGCCGCAGATCTCCGAGCTGCGCGACAAGTCCCAGGAGGACCCGCGCGAGACCCAGGCCGAGGACCGCGGGCTCAGCTACGTCGGCCTCGACGGCAACATCGGCTGCATCGTCAACGGCGCCGGCCTCGCCATGGCGACCATGGACATGATCAAGCACGCCGGCGGCGAGCCCGCCAACTTCCTCGACATCGGCGGCGGCGCCACGCCCGAGCGCGTCGCCAAGGCGTTCCGCCTGGTCATGTCGGACGAGAAGGTCGAAGCGATCCTGGTCAACATCTTCGCCGGCATCAACCGCTGCGACTGGGTCGCCGAGGGCATCGTCCAGGCCTTGGAGAAGGATCCGGTCGACGTGCCCTTGGTGGTGCGCCTGTCCGGCACCAACATCGAGGAAGGGCGTCAGATTCTGACCCGCAGCGGCCTGCCGATCATCCGCGCCAACACGCTCGCCGAGGCGGCCGAGCGGGTGGTCGGGGCATGGCAGCAGGACCGCGCCGCCGACGGCGCGGCCGCGGCTTCGGGAGCTTGAGGGACGATGAGCGTTCTATTGAATGAAACCACGCCGGTGATCGTTCAGGGCATCACCGGGCGCATCGGCGCGTTCCACGCCGAGGAGATGGTGAAGTACGGCACCAAGGTGGTCGGCGGCGTGACCCCCGGCAAGGGCGGCGGCGAGGTGCTCGGCCTGCCGGTCTTCAACACCGTCAAGGAAGCCGTTGCCGCGACAGGCGCCACCGCTAGCTTGGTCTTCGTGCCGCCGCCCTTCGCGGCCGATTCCATCATGGAGGCGGCCGACGCCGGCATCCGCCTGTGCGTCGCGATCACCGACGGCATTCCGGCCCAGGACATGATCCGGGTGAAGCGCTACATGTGGCGCTACCGCAAGGAGAACCGCATGCAGCTCATCGGCCCTAACTGCGCCGGCGTGATCTCGCCGGGCAAGGCCATGATGGGCATCATGCCGGGCCACATCTACATTCCCGGCCCGGTCGGCATCGTCGGGCGCTCCGGTACGCTGGGCTACGAGGCCGCCTCGCAGATGAAGGAGCTCGGCATCGGCGTCTCGACCAGCGTCGGCATCGGCGGCGACCCGATCAACGGCAGCTCGTTCAAGGACATCCTGGAGCTGTTCGAGCAGGACCCCGAGACCCACGCGGTCATGATGATCGGCGAGATCGGCGGCCCGCAGGAGGCGGAGGCGGCGGAGTTCGTGCGCGATCATATGACCAAGCCGGTGATCGCCTACGTGGCCGGCCTGACCGCGCCCAAGGGCCGGCGCATGGGCCACGCCGGCGCCATCATCTCGGCGTTCGGCGAGACCGCCGTCGAGAAGGTGGAGATCCTCAAGAACGCCGGCGTGGTCATCGCCGAGCGGCCGTCAGACCTGGGCGCCGCCGTCGCCTCGGTGCTGAGCGCGAACGAGCTGAGGACCGGCACATGAGCGCGCCGCGGCTGATCGTCACCCGCCGCTGGCCCGAGGAGGTCGAGCGGGTCCTGGAGGAGAGCTACGACGTCACGCTGAACGCCGAGGACCGGCCGTTCACGGCAGAGGAGCTGCAGGCCGCCTTCCGCGACTACGACGCGGTCTTGCCGACGGTCTCGGACCGCATCACCGCCGAGGTGATGAGCGCCGAGCCGATGACGGCGCGCCTGGTCGGCAACTTCGGCGTCGGCTTCAACCACATCGACATCGAGGCGGCCAAGGCGCGCGGCCTGACGGTGACCAACACCCCCGACGTGCTGACCGACTGCACCGCCGACCTGGCCATGACGCTGTTGCTGGGCGTGGCGCGGCGGGCCGGCGAGGGCGAGCGCCACCTGAGGGCCGGCGAGTGGAGCGGCTGGCGGCCGACCCACATGATGGGCACCAAGGTGACCGGCAAGACTCTCGGCCTGATCGGCTTCGGGCGCATCGGCAAGGCGGTCGCCGAGCGCGCCCACTTCGGCTTCGGCATGCGGATCCTGTTCTACGACGCCTATCCGCCGGCCGCCGAGGCGGTGGCGGCGGTGAAGGCGGAGTCCTGCGCGTCGGTCGAGGAGGTCCTGGAGCGGGCCGACTTCGTGTCGCTGCACTGCCCGGGCAGCGCCGAGAACCGGCACCTGATCAACGCCGAGCGCCTGTCGGCGATGCAGCCGCACGCCTTCCTCATCAACACCGCGCGCGGCGACATCGTCGAGGAGGCGGCGCTGGTCGCCGCGCTCAAGGCCGGCACGATCGCCGGCGCCGGGCTCGATGTCTACGAGTTCGAGCCCAAGGTCTCGCCGGATCTGGCCGGCTTGGACAACGTTCTCCTGCTGCCCCACCTGGGCAGCGCCACCCGGGAGACCCGGGTGGCCATGGGAATGCGGGTGGTCGACAACGTGCGGGCCTTCTTCGCCGGCGAGCCGCCGCCCGACCGCGTTGCATGACGGCGCCGCGTCCCGGCCTGGCGCCGCCCTACCAGCAGGAGCTGGCCGGGACGCAGGAAGATTCCTATCTCGAAGGGACGGTCGAGCTGCTGTTCGGCCTGCTGCTCGAGGTGCTGCGCGCGCGCCAGCCTGACATCCAGGCGGTCTTTTCGAGCGGCCTCGGCGCACTCGACCCGGACCGCGAGCGGGTGCTGCGCGGCCTGCAGGCCCAGGGCATCTGGCTGCAGCTTCTCAACATCGCCGAGGAGAACGCCTTCACCCGCCAGCGCCGGCGGGTCGAGCTCTTGGCCGGCCCCGACGAGGTGGTCGGCAGCTTCGACCGCATGCTGGCGCGCGCCGCCGCCGCCGACGTCGCGCCCGAGGCGATCCGCCGGGTGCTGGCCGAGGCCCGCGTCCGGCCGGTGATCACCGCCCATCCGACCGAGGCCAAGCGCGTCACGGTGCTGCAGATCCACCGCCGCATCTATCGCCTGCTGGTGGATCTGGAGTCCGAGCGCTGGACGCCGCGCGAGCGCGACGGCCTGGTCCGCGCCCTTGCCAACGAAATCGACCTGCTGCTGCTGACCGGCGAGATTCGCCTGGAGCGGCCGACGGTCGAGCAGGAGGTCGCCTGGGGCCTCCACTTCTTCCAGGAGACCTTGTTCGAGCGGCTGCCCGAGCTCTACGACAAGCTGGAGCAGGCCCTCAAGCGCCACTACCCGGAAGAGCGCTTCGCGGTGCCGGCCTTCCTGCAGTTCGGCTCGTGGATCGGCGGCGACCGCGACGGCAACCCCTTCGTCACCAACGAGGTGACGCGCGACGCCCTGGTGCGCTGCCGCCTGAGCGCGCTCAGCCACTACCGAGAGAGGCTGGACGCCCTGGTGCGGGTGCTCAGCATCGCCGCGCACGGCGTCGCCGTGCCGAAGGCCTTTCTCGCGCTGCTGGCCGAGCGGCTCGACCAAAGCGGCGCCGGCAAGGAAATCTCGGACCGCAATCCCGGCGAGGTGTTCCGCCAGTTCCTGGTCTGCATGCGCCGCCGCCTGGACCAGACCGTCGCCGCCGCCGAGATCGGCGAGGCGCCGGCGGCCGAGCGGGGCTATCGCGACGCCGAGGCCTTTCGCGCCGACGTCGCCGCGCTCGAGCAGGCGCTCGTCGAGTCCGGCTGCGGCGCGCTGGCCCGCGCCCACGTCTGGCCGCTGCGGCTGACGGTGGAGGCCTTCGGCTTCCGTACGGTGAGCCTCGATCTCCGGCAGAACACCGCGGTCGTCAACCGCACCCTGCAGGCGATCTGGCGCCTGAGCCGCGACGGCGAGCCGCCGGACGCGCGCTCGCGGGACTGGCGCAACTGGCTGCTAGCCGAGCTGGCGCGCCCCTTGGACCGCCTGCCCGAGTTCGACGAGCTGCCGGGCGAAGCGGCGGAAACCCTCGACCTCTTCCGCCTGGTGGCGGCGACGCGCGGCCGCCTCGACCGCGAGGCGGTCGGCGCCTTCGTGCTCAGCATGACCGAGAGCGCCGCCGACGTGTTGGGCGTCTACCTGCTCGCCAAATGGGGCGGCCTGTTCTCCGACGCCGAGGGGATCGAAAGCTGCACCCTGGCGGTGGTGCCGCTGTTCGAGACCATCGAGGACCTGCGCCAGGCGCCGGCCATCCTCAAGGAGCTGCACGCCGTGCCCGTGGTGCGGCGCAGCCTGCGGCGCCACGGCGGCGTCCAGGAGGCGATGATCGGCTATTCCGATTCCAACAAGGACGGCGGCTTCCTGTGCTCCAACTGGGAGCTGGCCAAGGCCCAGGTCAAGCTCGCCCGCCTGCACGAGACCACCGGCATCCCGATCAGCTTCTTCCACGGCCGCGGCGGCGCGGTCAGCCGCGGCGGCGCGCCGGCCGGCCGCGCCGTCGCCGC
>JAWWCG010000031.1:0-13912 GCA_033720555.1 Kiloniellales bacterium
GTGCAGCACGCCGGCGGCTTCCTCGAGGGCGCCGCGCTTGCGGAAACGGTCTTCCAGTTGGTCGTAGGCGCTCACGAGGACTCCTCGTCGGGCTCGCGGCGCAGATGATAGACGACGTAAATCACCACCAGGCTGAACGCCAGGATGAACCAGGTCACGGCGTACTGCAGGTGATCGTTGGGCAGGTTGATCCGGGTCTGCCCGCCCTTGGGCCAGCCGCCGGGATTTTCCGCCGGCCCGGCGTCGAGATAGACTTCCCCGATCATCGCGTCCAGGCCCGCCGCCGCGGCCATGGCGGAGGGATCGACCCAGAACCAGACGTTCTCGTCGGCCTGGTTGTCCGGCCTGAGCCAGGACAGCCCCGCCCAGCCCGGCAGGCGCACCAGGCCGGTGAGCGCCACCTCGCCCGGCACCTGGCCGGCGGCCCGGGTCGCCGGGTCGCGGCGGCCCTCGGGAATCCAGCCCCGGTCGATCAAGAGGGTGCGCCCGTCGTCGAGCGCCATCGGCGTCACCACGTGCAGCCCGACGTGGCCGTCGCGGGTGCGCGCCGTCAGATAGAACTCGCTGTCGTGCAGGAACCGCCCGCGCACTCGCACCGGCAGGTATTGAAGGCGCGCGGGATCGTCCAGGCGCTCCGGCAAGGCGATCGCCGCCGCCTGGCTGCGGCTCTGGCGCTCGTCGATCAGGGCGCGCTTCCATTCCAGGCGGTCGAGCTGCCACAGGCCGAGGCCGACCAGCACGATCAGCGTCGGCACGGTGATCAGCGTCGGCCACAAGGTCGGCCGGAAGCGCCCGGCCGCCGCGCGCAGAGATCCCAACAGCGTCATGCGGCCGACGGCCTCCATGGGATTACGGCCTCCATGGGATCGGGATCAGTCGTAGCTTTCGGTGCCGGAGTCGCTGGCCTTGTGGTGGTACTGCAAGGCGATCAAGAGGCCCTTCATGGGCCGCAGGAGCGCCAAGGCGCCGACCAGGACCAGCGGCGGCCAGATCACCATGTGCAGCCACAGCGGCGGCTCGACCATGGCCTCGAAGAGCAGCGCCAGCGGCACGATCACGAACCCAAGGATGAAGATGATGAAGACCGCCGGACCGTCCCCGCTGTCGGCCTTGCGCAGGTCCAGGCCGCAGGCCGAGCAGCGTTCGGCGACGCTCAGATAGCCGTCGAACAGCGCCCCGCGCCCGCAGCGCGGGCAGCGGCAGCCGAGGCCGGCGGAGACCGGCGAAACCCGCGCTGAATAGCCGCGATCAGACACCGCGCACACGTCCTTTCCCGCCCAAGGGATCATCCTGCATATGGGCCGGCGACGTCCGGATATTAAGAGCCCCAGAGGTAGATGCAGCTGAACAGGAACAGCCACACCACGTCGACGAAGTGCCAGTACCAGGCCGCCGCCTCGAAGCCGAAGTGATGATGCGCCTTGAAATGCCCCTTGATCGCCCGCACCAGGCAGACCGCCAGGAAGCAGGTCCCGACGATGACGTGGAAGCCGTGGAAACCGGTCGCCATGAAGAAGGTCGAGGGATAGATGCCCTCGCGAAAGCCGAAGGCGGCGTGGGCGTATTCGTAGGCCTGCAGCGAGGTGAAGATGAGCCCCAGCACCACCGTCAGAATGAGCCCGTTGATCGTGTTGCGCTGATCGCCGTGGCGCAGGCTGTGGTGCGCCCAGGTGACGGTGCAGCCCGACAGCAGCAGGATCATGGTGTTGAGGAACGGCACGTCGAAGGGATCGAACACCTCGATGCCCGGCGGCGGCCAGGTGAAGTCGATCGCCTCGGTGGGAAACAGCGAGGCGTTGAAGAAGGCCCAGAAGAAGGCGGCGAAGAACATCACCTCGGAGGCGATGAACAGCAACATGCCGTAGCGCAGGCCGATCTGAACGATCGGCGTGTGGTGACCCTCGAAGGTGGCTTCGATCACCACGTCGCGCCACCAGAAGAACATGGTGAGCAACACCAGGGCGAGGCCGATGTACATCACGATCGAGGTCACGTCGTGCATAAACAGGACGGCGCCCAACGCCAGGGTGCCGGCGCCGATGGAGCCGAGCACCGGCCAGGGGCTTGGCTTCACCATGTGGTAGGGATGGTTTGATTCGTGGCTCTGCGCTTCGCTCATGATCTCGATCTGATACCCCTCTCGTCCCCGCCGTCGCGCCGTCGTCAATTGACCGAGCTGTCGCCGGGTGATTCACCTGCGGCCGCGGCCGATAGCTCGCTCGGCTCGGCCCCGCCGGGCGCCGCTTGCTCCGCGCCCGCTTCGTCCGTCACGCTGCGGAAGAAAATGTAGGACAGGGTTATGGTGGTGACGTCGTCCAGGTTGCGGTCCTCCAGGATCGCCGGATCGACGAAGAAGCTGACCCCCATATCCACTTCCTGGCCCGCCTCGAGACGCTGCTCGTCGAAGCAGAAGCACTGGGTCTTGTCGAAGTACTGCCCGGCCTTGAGCGGCGTCACGTTGAAGGTGGCCGTGCCGGTGACCGGCCGGTCCGACAGGTTGACGGCGCGGTAGAACGCCAGCCCGGGCTCGCCGACCCGCAGGATCACCTCGCGCTGGACCGGCGCGAAGCGCCACGGCAGCTCGGGATTGACGTCGGCGTTGAAGCGCACCGTGATGCGGCGCTCAGAGACGCTTTCCGGGGCCTCGCTCGCCACCTGGGTGGTGCCGCCGTAGCCGGTCACCTGGCAGAACAGGCGATAGAGCGGGACCGAGGCGAAGGCGAGCCCGACCATCGCGCACACCAGCAGCGATAGCGCCAAGCCGGTCTTGGCGTTGCGCGAGACGCTCCTGCGGCTGTCGCTGGTCTGCGTCACCGGCTCAGCTCCCGCCCATGCGCACGATCGACACGAAATAGACCAGCACCACGAAGGCCACCAGCGCGACCAGCAGTGTCAGGTTCTTGGCCCGCAGGCGCTTGGCCCGCTGCGCCGCCTCGGCGTCGGGGCGATCGCTGCGGACCTCGTCGTTCTTGTCCTTTGCCGCCATGGCGAGCGTCTCCATCGCGCGGGGCCTCACCAGGGCAGGCCGGGCAGCGTCGCACCGGCGCCCGCGTCGACGATCAGCGCCGCGAAGAGGGCGAAGAGGTAGAGGATCGACAGGCCGAACATCTGGCGCGCCGCGCGCTCGCCCGGCTCCAGGTAAACCCGCAGCGCCTGCCACACCAGCAGGCCGCCCATCACCAGCGCCGCCGCGCCGTAGACCAGGCCGGCCGTGCCCAGCAGGCAGGGGGCCAGGCTGACCGGCCACAGCAACAGCGAATAGATCAGGATCTGGCGCCGGGTCTCGTCCTTGCCGGCAACGACCGGCAACATGGGCACGCCGGCCTTGGCGTATTCGCCGTCCTTGTAGAGCGCCAGCGACCAGAAGTGCGGCGGCGTCCACATGAAGATGATGAGGAACAGCACGGCCGATTCCAGGCTGACGCCGCCGGTCACCGCCGCCCAGCCGATCATCGGCGGAAAGGCGCCGGCGGCGCCGCCGATGACGATGTTCTGCGGGGTGCGGCGCTTCAGCCAGACGGTGTAGACGAAGACGTAGAAGGCGTTGGCGAAGCCGAGCAAGGCAGCGGCCACCCAATTGACCGCCAGCCCCATGATCATGACCGAAAACAGGCTCAGCACCACGCCGAAGGACAGCGCGTCGGAGGGCTCGACCCGGCCCGCCGGAATCGGGCGCTCGCGGGTGCGCGTCATGGCGGCGTCGATGTCGCGGTCATACCACATGTTGATGGCGCCGGCCGCGCCCGCGGCCACCGCGATCGCCAGCACCGCGACCGCCGCCAGCAAGGGGTGAATCGTGCCCGGGGCCACGTAGAGACCGGCGAACCCGGTGAACACCACCAGCGTCATGACGCGCGGCTTCAACAGCGCGAGGAAGTCGGCGACGCACGCCACCTCCACCGCCGTGGACGGCGACGCGGCCGCGACCCGCCTCGCCGTCAGTTCGATCGCGTTGTCCATCACGCAGTTCGCCCCATCGTTGCCGGCCGTCGGCGCCGTCGGCCTAGGTGATCCGCGGCAAGCGCTCGTGGGTATGGAACGGCGCCGGCGAGGGCACCGACCACTCGAGCGTCGTCGCGCCCGCGCCCCAAGGATTGGCCTCGACCCGCCGCCCCCGCGCGAAGGTGTAGAAGATCATCACCAGGAAGAACAGCGTCGAGGCGAAGGATATGTAGGCGCCGAACGAGGACACCATGTTCCAGCCGGCATAGGCGTCGGGGTAATCGATGTAGCGCCGCGGCATGCCGGCCGCGCCCAGGAAGTGCTGCGGGAAGAAGGTCAGATTGACTCCGATGAAGGTGGTCCAGAAGTGGATCTTGCCGGCCCATTCGGGAATCTCGCGGCCGCTCATCTTGCCGAACCAGTAGTAGAAGCCGGCGAGGATCGCGAAGACGGCGCCCAGCGACAGAACGTAGTGGAAGTGCGCCACCACGTAGTAGGTGTCGTGGAACGCGAGATCCATGCCGGCGTTGGCCAGCACGACGCCGGTCACGCCGCCCACCGTGAACAGGAAGATGAAGCCGATCGCCCACAGCATCGGCGTATCGAACCTGATCGAGCCGCCCCACATGGTGGCGATCCAGGAGAAGATCTTCACCCCGGTCGGCACCGCGATGATCATGGTCGCCGCCGTGAAGTAGGCCCGCGTGTCGACGTCCATGCCCACGGTGTACATGTGGTGGGCCCAGACGATGAAGCCGATGAAGCCGATCGAGACCATGGCGTAGGCCATGCCGAGATAGCCGAACACCGGCTTGCGCGAGAAGGTCGAGACGATCTGGCTGACGATCCCGAAGCCGGGCAGGATCATGATGTAGACCTCGGGATGGCCGAAGAACCAGAACAGGTGCTGGAACAGCACCGGGTCGCCGCCGCCGGCCGGATCGAAGAAGGTGGTGCCGAAGTTGCGGTCGGTCAGCAGCATGGTGATGGCGCCGCCGAGGACCGGCAGCGACAGCAGCAGCAGGAAGGCGGTGATCAGGATCGACCAGACGAACAGCGGCATGCGGTGCAGCGTCATGCCGGGCGCGCGCATGTTGAAGATCGTCGTGATGAAGTTGATCGCGCCCAGGATCGACGAGGCGCCGGCCAGGTGGAGCGAGAAGATCGCCATGTCCACCGAGGGCCCGGGATGGCTGCCGGCCGCCGACAAGGGCGGATAGACGGTCCAGCCCGTCCCGGCCCCGTTACCGACGAAGGCCGAGCCCAGCAAGAGGGCGAAGGACGGCACCAGCAGCCAGAACGAGATGTTGTTCATGCGCGGGAAGGCCATGTCCGGCGCGCCGATCATCAGCGGCACGATCCAGTTGCCGAAACCGCCAATCAGGGCCGGCATGACGACGAAGAACACCATGATCAGGCCGTGCGCCGTGATGAATACGTTCCAGGCCTGGCCGGGATCGGCGAAGCCGTCGAGCACGCTGACGCCCGGCGACTGCAGCTCCATGCGCATGATGACCGAGAACAGGCCGCCGATCAGCGCCGCCACCAACGACAGGCAGAGATACATCGTGCCGATGTCTTTGTGATTGGTGGAGCAGAGCCAGCGCATCGGCCCCTTGGGCGTGTGGTCGTGGTGCTCGTGAGCGTGGGCTTCGCCGCTTTGGTGCGCCATGGTTCAGTTCTCCGCCGCCGCTGACTGGACCGCCGTCGGTTGCGCGTCCGTCGTCGCCTCGGCGACGCGGGCGGCGGTCTCGTCCGTATCCCTATCCTGATCTTTATCCCTCGCCGCGAACTCTTGCTGGGCCTGTTCGACCCAGGCCTCGAAGTCGGGCTTGGAAACCGCCTTCACCATGATCGGCATGTAGGCGTGGCCGGTCCCGCACAGCTCCGAGCACTGGCCGTAGTAAGTGCCCTCCTCCTCGATCCGCACCCAGGTCTCGTTCACCTGGCCGGGGATCGCGTCGAGCTTGATGCCCATGGCGGGCAGGGCGAAGGAGTGCAGCACGTCGCTCGCGGTGATCAGCAGGCGAACGTTGGTGTCCACCGGCAAGACCACCGGATAGTCGGTGTCGAGCAGCCGCTTCTGGCCGGGCTCGAGATCCTCTTCCGGGACCATGGTGGCGTCGAACTCGAAGTCGCCGTAGTCCGGGTATTGGTAGCTCCAGTACCACTGCCGCCCGATCGCCTTGAGGGTGATGTCGGCCTCTTCGACCCGGTCGGCGAAGTAGAGCAGCTTGAAGGAGGGAATCGCGATCACGATGAGGATCATCACCGGCACCGCGGTCCACAAGACCTCGATGGTCGTGTTGTGGGTGGTCTTGGACGGCGTGGGATTGCGCTTCTCCGAGTACCGCCACATGACGAAGGCCAGCAAGGCCATGACGAAAACGACGATGAAGATGATGATCGGCAGCAGGATGTAGTCGTTGAACCAGTGAATCTCCTGGGCCGTCGGCGACGCCGCCGGCTGGAACCCCATCTGCCAGTCCTTCGCGCCGCCGGCGGCGGCCGCGCTGCCGGCCGAACCGGCCCAAACCATGACGCTCGCCAGGCCGCGCCGCCATCCCGACGTCAAGCGGTTGATGAAAGACATACTTACAGCATCCCTCGTAACGCGCGAGGCTTTGCGGACTCCTCGGCCGACGCTAAGGATTTGAGCCCCCAAAGTCCCTCTCCATTGCCGCGCGAACCTACCCCAAGTCGCCATGCCCTACAAGTACAGGTCAGGGCCGAAAAGACGCACGTATCCGCGCCCGTATCCGCGCCGCCCGCGCGGCCCCGGCGCGACCCAGGCGCGGGCTCGCGCGGCCGCAACCGGGTGCCTGCGGGAAACTCCCACGGGGAACCTTGCGTGGCTGTCCCCCCGTGGCTGTCCCCCCGTGGCTGTCCCCCTGTGGCTGTCCTCCGTGGCCATCCTCCGCGGGAATCCGCCGATAGCCGGGTTCTTCTGCGATTCCTTAAGCGATTTGAAACGATTAGGGCCTAGAGAATTAGGGCCGGGTGGTTTGATTTCCCTCGGGCCGAAAATCATACCAGGCGCGCCCCCATGAGCGAGTTAGCCAAGCAAGAAGATCAACAAAAGCATCCGCGTTACGCGACGCTTTGTCCCGGGACCTTGGTCGTCGGGGCCCAAGAAGTCGAGTGCGAGGTGCTCAATATCTCCGTCGGCGGCGCCAAGATCCGCGTCTCCCAGCCGATCGACGCCGACACCCCGGTGTGCCTGAAGATTCTGCACGTCGGCGAGTTCAGCGGCCAGGTCGCCTGGTGCAACGGCACCACCCTCGGGGTCGTGTTTCAAGACGAGCTCACCGAGTTCGCGCGGATCATCGAGGACGTGCTGTGCGCCGAAATGCGCCGCGACGATCGCCGCGAGGAAGGCCGGGCCTCGGTGCTGTGGTCGGGCAAGCTGCGCAGCGCCGGGCAGATCAGCAATTGCCGCATCGTCAACATCTCCCTCAAAGGCGTCCAGTTGCTGGCGGAAAAAGAGATCGATTGCGGCCTCGAGGTGATTCTTTGGATCGAGCGCTTCGGCGAATTCACCACCAAGCTGATTTGGCAGGACGGCCCGAGCATCGGCGTCCAGTTCGAGGATTCGCCGCGCACCATCGCGCGCCGCTTCGGCGATTCGCTGCCGGTGGGGCGCTGAGCCGCCGCCGAGGGCCGCGCCGGGCCTGGCGGGCGCCCTCGCCTCCGGCCCACCCCGATCAGGCCTACCCCGATCAGGCCACCGATCCGCCGCAGCCCCCCCCGGAAGAACCCCGGGAAGAACCCCCGGAAGAACCCCGGGAAGAACGCCAGAAAAACCCCAGAAGAACCCGGCCGGGGCGCGCGTCGAATTGGCGGGTCGATCCGGCGGGTCGATCCGGCGGGTCGATTCAGCGGACCGATCCGCCGCGCCGATCCGGCGCCGCGCGATCTCGGGGCGTGATTTTGCGGCGGGCGGGCCCCATATTGCAGGAGAAACGCCCTCGGGCCCGAGTCGGCCCCCCCCCGCGATCCGAACCGCAACTCGGAGTGATCTCATGTCAAATCTCGCCACCACCGACGACCTGTTCTTCAACCGGGCCGGCCTCGACCGGAGGCGCCTGGAAAACGTGGTCGACGATGCGCTCGGCGGGGCCGACGACGGCGAGCTGTTCCTGGAATACCGCCAGTCCGAAGCGCTCAGCTTCGACGACGGGGTCTTGAAGTCGGCCAGCTTCGACACCGCCCAGGGCTTCGGGCTGCGCGCCATCGCCGGCGAGGCGGCGGGCTACGCCCACTCGAGCGAGCTGGACGAGGCCGCCGTGGCGCGCGCCGCCGAGACCGTCAAGGCGGTCAAGGCGGGCCGCGGCGGGGTCATGTCCGAGGCGCCGGCCGGCACCAACCGCTTGCTCTATACCGACGAGAATCCGCTGTCGCCGGTGCCCTTCGAGGCCAAGGTCGCGCTGCTCGCCGACATCGACGCCTACGCCCGGGCCAAGGACCCGCGGGTCCGCCAGGTCATGGCCACCCTGGCCGGCGAGTGGCAGGCGGTCCAGATCCTGCGCGCCGGCGGCGAGCGCTGCGCCGACGTTCGGCCCCTGGTGCGGCTCAACGTCTCGGTGGTGGTCGGCGACGGCGAGCGCTTGGAAAGCGGCAGCCACGGCGGCGGCGGCCGGATCTCCTATCAGCGCCTGATCGAGCCGGACTATTGGCGGGCGACGGTCGACGAGGCGCTGCGGCAGGCCGCGGTCAATCTCGACTCGGTGGACGCGCCGGCCGGCGAGATGCCGGTCATCCTCGGCCCCGGCTGGCCGGGCATCCTGCTGCACGAGGCGATCGGGCACGGCCTCGAGGGCGATTTCAACCGCAAGCAGACCTCCGCCTTCGCCGGGCTGATGGGCGAGCGGGTCGCCGCGCCCGGCGTGACCGTGGTCGACGACGGCACCATCGCCGACCGTCGCGGCTCGCTCACCGTGGACGACGAGGGCACCCCCTGCCAGTCGACCACCCTGATCGAGGACGGCATCCTGGTCGGCTACATGCAGGACCGCCAGAACGCGCGCCTCATGAAGATGGCGCCCACCGGCAACGGCCGGCGCCAGAGCTATGCCCACATCCCCATGCCGCGCATGACCAACACCTACATGCTGGCCGGCCCCCACGACCCGGCGGAGATCGTCGCGGCGACCAAGAAGGGCCTCTACGCGGTCAATTTCGGCGGCGGCCAGGTGGACATCACCTCGGGCAAGTTCGTGTTCTCCTGCACCGAGGCCTATCTGGTCGAGAACGGCAAGCTGGGGCCGGCCGTCAAGGGCGCCACCTTGATCGGCAACGGACCCGACGCGCTCACTCGGGTCTCGATGATCGGCGCCGACATGAAGCTCGACAACGGCATCGGCACCTGCGGCAAGGAGGGCCAGGGGGTGCCGGTGGGCGTCGGCCAGCCCACCCTGCTGATCGACAACCTGACGGTGGGCGGCACCGCGGCCTGATCGCAATGGCGAAAAAAAATCGGCCGCCGGCCAAACTATTAAGTTCCGTTAACCTTTTGTTAAGGGTTTGCGGGCTTAATAGGCCTCGGTAACGCTTCCTCTTTTACCTGTACCCTCATACCTCCCCTAGAGAGCCGCGATTCCCCCCAGTCGCGGCTCTCACCCTTTCTGGGGTCCGGCTTTTTCTCCGCGAAAAATCAGGACTTGGCGACCGGCTCGCGCCGCCGCCGGCTGGACGCGGCTGGACGGCGCGGGGGCGGCCGCTTTCAGGCCGCTCCGCCGCCGGGGCAGCGCCGCGCCGCAAGAGAGGAGCTGGGGGGCTTAGTAGGCGTAGTCGCGGAACAAGGGCTCGAGTCGGCCCTGCCACTCGCCCTCGTAGGCCGCCAGCAGGTCCTCGGCCCGGGTCCGGCCGGTCTCGCCGATCTCCAGGGCGGGGGCCAGATACTGGGTCTCGTAGAGCTCCTCGCGGCCGACGATCGCCCGCCGCTTGAGCCCGGCCTCGGAGAGCGCCAGCGCCCGACGCGCCAGATCGTCGACCGTTCCGCCGCGAAACGGCGTCTTGAGCGCCTGGCGCGGCACCCCGGCGCGCAGGGCGGCGTGCTCCGCCGGCGTCCAGTCGGCCACCAGGTCCCAGGCGGCGTCGAGCGCCTCCTGGTCGTAGAGCAGGCCGACCCAGAAGGCCGGCAGGGCGCACAGCGACTTCCACGGCCCGCCATCGGCGCCGCGCATCTCCAGGAAGGTCTTCAGCCGCACCTCGGGGAAGATGGTCGAGAGATGGTCGCCCCAATCGCTGGTGGTCGGCAGCTCGCCCGGCAGGATGTCGAGCCGCCCGTCGAGGAAGTCGCGGAACGACAGGCCGCTGGCGTCGAGGTACTCGCCGCCGCGGTAGACGAAATACATCGGCACGTCGAGGGCGTAGTCGATGTAGCGCTCGAAGCCCATGCCGTCCTCGAACACGAAGGGCAGGGTGCCGCAGCGGTCGGGATCGGCGTCGGTCCACACGTGGCTGCGGTAGCTGAGGAAGCCGTTGGGCCGGCCCTCGGTGAACGGCGAGTTGGCGAACAGCGCCGTCGCCACCGGCTGCAGCGCCAGGGAGACGCGGAACTTCTTCACCATGTCCGCCTCGGACTCGAAGTCCAGGTTGACCTGCACGGTGCAGGTCCTGAGCATCATGTCGAGGCCCAGCCTGCCCTTGGTCGGCATGTAGGCGCGCATGATCCGGTAGCGCGCCTTGGGCATCCAGGGGATGTCCTCGCGCGCCCACAGCGGCTGGAAGCCGAGGCCGATCAGGCTGATCTCCAGGGGATCGGCGACCGACTTCACCTGGGCCAGGTGTTGGTGGACCTCCGCGCAGGTCTCGTGGATGTTGTCGAGCGCGGCGCCGGAGAGCTCGAGCTGGCCGCCCGGCTCCAGGGTGATGCTGCAGCCGTCCTTGGCCAGGGCGATCGGGTTCTCGCCCTCGAACACGGGGGTCCAGCCGAATTGCGCCGCCAGGCCCTCGAGCAGCGCGCGAATGCTGCGCGGGCCGTCGTAGGGCAGCGGCCGCAAGTCCTCGCGGGTGAAGGCGAACTTCTCGTGCTCGGTGCCGATCCGCCAGTCCCGGCGCGCCTTGCAGCCGGCCTCCATGTAGGCCACCAGCTGGTCTCGGTGGGTGATGCGTTCGCCGCTGGACTTGGGCGGTGCCGACATGCCTCTACGCTTGCCTTTCTCTCGAACGCGATCCGTAGATCGGGACGCGGGTCGGCGCGATGTCCTGCTTCAGGCCTCGCGCCCCGCTGGCCGGGCCGCGCCGTCTCCCAGGAACGCCTCCCAGCAGGCAAGCGCAAACAGTGCCGCCGTGTCGGCCCGCAGGATCCGCGGCCCCAGGCCGACCGGCGTAACAAAGGGCAGTTTGCTGAGCCCGTCAAGCTCGGATCGCGCGAAGCCGCCCTCCGGGCCGACCAGGACCGCCCAGGGCGTCGCCGGCCGCGCCGCGGCCGCCTGCAGCACCTCGGCGAGCGGCGGCGCCGCGCCGCGCTCGGCGCAGACCAGCAGGCGCCGCTCGGCCGGCCACTCGGCCATGATGTCGAACAGCGGCCGCGCCGCCATCACCGCCGGCACGCTGAGCCGCTCGCACTGCTCGGCGGCCTCGCGGGCGGTGACGGCGAGCCGCTCGTGGTTGACCCGGGAGACGGCGGTGTGCCGGGTCATCGCCGGCTGCAGGCGGGCGACGCCCAGCTCGACCGCCTTCTCGACCAGGAAGTCGAGGCGCGCGCGCTTGATCGGCGCGAACACCAGCCAGAGGTCCGGCTCCGGCTCTGGCGCGCGCCTCAGGCGATCCACCACCAGCGAGGCCCAGCCCTTGCCGAGCGCGTCCAGGCAGGCGTCCCACTCGCCGTCCTCGCCGTTGAAGACGGCGACGCGGGCGCCGCGCTTGAGCCGCAGCACCGAGCGCAGGAAATGAGCGCGGGCGTGATCGAGCCCGAGGGTGGCGCCCGGCGTGAGCGCCGCCTCGACGTAAAGCCGCGTCGCCACCCGATCCGCCGATTCCGCCACGCTTCCTCGATCCCGACCGCGCGCCGCGGCGGCGCGCGATCTTGTGTTTTGCTCGCTGGGCCTCAAGATTACGCCCAGCGACAGATTACGCCCAGTCTCCGGGAGGCTGATAGGCCTTTGACCATGACCGACTGACCATGACCCATGGCCGCAGATCCATGGCGAGCGACGTCCCCAGCGATATTCGAGACGATCACTGGTCGCTGCGCCTCGCCCCCGCCCGGGCCCGGCCCTACCTGCGGCTGATCCGCTTCGACCGGCCGATCGGCACCTGGCTGCTGCTGTTCCCCTGCTGGTGGAGCCTGGCGATGGCCGCGGCGGCGGCCGGCCAATGGCCGGACTGGCGCCTGGCGCTGCTGTTCGCGGTCGGCGCCCTGGTCATGCGCGGGGCCGGCTGCACCGTCAACGACCTGGCCGACCGGGACTACGACGCCAAGGTGGCACGCACCGCAACGCGGCCGATCCCGAGCGGCCAGATCTCGCCGCGCCAGGCGCTCGTCTTCCTAGCCCTGCAACTGCTGGCGGGCCTGCTGGTGCTGGTGCAGTTGAACGGCTTCGCGATTCTGCTCGGCCTGGCCGCCCTGCCGCTGGTCTTCGCCTATCCCTTCATGAAGCGCTTCACCTACTGGCCGCAAGCCTGGCTCGGGCTCACCTTCAACTGGGGGGCGCTCATGGGCTGGGCGGCGGCGACCGGCGGGCTCGCCTGGCCGCCGATCCTGCTCTACGGCGCGGGCCTCTGCTGGACCCTCGGCTACGACACCATCTACGCCCACCAGGACAAGGAGGACGACGCCCTGATCGGCGTCAAGTCCTCGGCTCTCAGGCTGGGGGCGCGGACCCGTCCCTGGCTCGCCGGCTTCTACGCCGGCGCGACGGCGCTGCTGGCGGCGGCTGGGCTCGCCGCCGGGCTCGGCTGGCCGTTCCTCGCGGCGGTCGCCCTCACCGCGGCCCATTTCGCCTGGCAGCTCGCCGGCCTCGACACCGAGAACCCGGGCGACTGCCTGATGCGCTTCAAGTCGAACCGCTTGGTCGGCTGGATCCTGCTGGCGGGCCTGCTCGGCGAATCGGTGCTCGCGCGTGCCGGCGGCGCTTGACCACCGGCGCGCGCCGGCCGACTTCATCCGCGCCAACACCGCGGTCGCCGCGCCGCCGCTGGTGCCCGAGATCCGCCTCTGGCTGGCGAGCGAGGCGCTGGCGCTGTGGCAGGCCGGCGAGGCGGAGCTGGCGGCGAGCGGCCTGCCGCCGCCCTACTGGGCCTTCGCCTGGGCCGGCGGCCAGGCGCTCGCGCGCTACCTGCTCGATCACCCCGATCGGGCCGCCGGCCGGCGCGTGCTCGACTTCGCCGCCGGCTCCGGCCTCCAGGCGATCGCCGCCGCCAAGGCCGGCGCGGCGGCGGTGACGGCCAGCGAGATCGACCCCTTCGCCGCCGCCGCGATCGGCCTCAACGCCGCCCTCAACCGGGTCCGCGTCGCGGTCGTGGCGGCGGACGTGATCGGGATCGACGGCGGCGACGGGGCCGCCAACGCCCCCAACGCCCCCAACGCCGAGGGCGCCGATTGGGACCTGGTCCTGGCCGGCGACGTGTTCTACGAGCGCGAGCTGGCGGCGCGCCTCGAGCCCTGGCTCAGGCGCCTCGCCGGGCGCGGCGTCACGGTCCTGGTCGGCGACCCCGGCCGCGCCTTCCTGCCCAAGGCCGGCCTGGAGCGGCTCATCGCCTATGGCGTCAAGACCGACCGGGCGCTGGAGGACACCGACCTGAGGAACGCCGTGGTCTGGAAGGTCTTGCCTTAGAGCAGTACCCGACCACCCCTCAAGCATAGTGTCGTGGGTGGTCGGGTGGAGAGGCGGGCCGAGCGAGAGAGAGGGGCCGCGGACCGGCGCCGCGACCTCGCGAAGCGAGGCGGCAAGACCGTCCGCGCCGGCTCAGGCGCGTAGCAGCGCCACTCGTGGCCGGGCCAGCACCAGCAGGTTGCCGGCCA
>JAWWCG010000032.1:0-13809 GCA_033720555.1 Kiloniellales bacterium
CCCGCGATTCGGAGCCGCATGGTGGCGCTGCTCGGCACCCTCGTCCTCGACCCTTCGAACCTGCTTCCGGCGCCGCCTGAAGAGACGGCTCCGTCATGGCGCGTCCGGTGAGGAGGATCCGCCCACGGCCCGAGGGCGAGGGGTCGCCGGCGCGCTACCCGCGCGACCCCGACCTCGACCCGCAGCTCGTCTGGCGCGGCAAGGACGCGGCGGACGGCCGCGACCTGGTCGTCGACACCGTGCCGATCTATGTGCAGGAGAAGATCGACCCGCGCGCCCTGATCGAGGACATCCGGCGCCGCTCCGAGCGGCTCCGTGACGAGCGGCGGGGACGGGGAGGGGCGGGCGCAGACCGGCCGCTCGATTGCGCCGGCTTGTGGCCCGACGCCGACGGGGGCGGCGACCTCGAGGCCCGGCTGGCGTTCTACCGGCACGAAACCGGCTGGTCCAACCGCATGATCCTGGGCGACAGCCTCCTGGTCATGAACAGCCTCGCGGAGAAGGAGGCCCTCAAGGGCCGGGTGCAGACGATCTTCCTCGACCCGCCCTACGGCATCGCCTTCGCGTCGAACTGGCAGCCGAGCACCAGAAGCACCCAGGTGCGCGACCGCCGGGAGGGCGCGTCCTTCGAGCCCGAGGTCGTCAAGGCGTTCCGCGACACCTGGGCCGACGGCATCCACGGCTATCTCGCCTACCTCCGCGACCGCCTCGCGGTGGCGCGCGCGCTCCTCAAGCCGTCGGGCAGCGTCTTCGTCCAGATCAGCGACGAGAACCTGCATCTCGTGCGCTCGATCCTGGACGAGACGTTCGGACGGGAGAACTTCGTCGCGGTCATCCCGTTCCGAAAGAAGACCATGCCCTTCGGCACCGTGTTCATCGAGCAGATGGACGATTTCCTGATTTGGTACGCCAAGGACCGGGAGGCCGCGCGGCACAAGTTCCGGCGGCTCTATCGTCTCATGAACTACGGGGCCGACAGCGGTTTTCCCTACGTTCAACTGCCCGACGGGGAGCTGCTCAGGGCACGGGACCTGGGCGCGGCGCTTCCGGCGGAGCTGTCGGCCAGGCTGGCCGGCTCCAAGTCGCTCGAGCCCTCGGGCGAGATGGAGTCCGGCAAGTTCGCGTTCGGCTACCGCGGCAAGGTCTACGGGCACCCGAAGAACGGCTACGGCACCACCGAGGCGGGCATGCGCCGCCTGGCGGCCGCCGGGCGACTCGTGCCGGCGGGCAGCCTCCTGCGTTACGTGCTGCTGGCCAGCGACAAGAGCGCCGGCGACCTGACGGCGCCGTGGCAGGACACGGTCGGGGCCGACGACAAGCGCTACGTCGTCCAGACCAACACCAAGGTCGTCGAGCGCTGCCTCCTGATGACCACCGACCCGGGCGACCTGGTGCTCGATCCCACCTGCGGCTCGGGGACCACGGCCTATGTCGCCGAGCAGTGGGGGCGGCGGTGGATCACGGTGGACACCTCGCGAGTCGCGCTTGCGCTGGCGCGCCAGCGGATCATGGCGGCGCGCTATCCCTATTACCTCCTCAAGGACAGCGCGGCGGGGGCGCAAAAGGAGGGCGAGATCGTCGGCAAGCCGCCGGGACAAGGGCCCTTTCGCGCGCGGGTGCGCCAGGGCTTCGTCTACCAGCGGGTACCCCACATCACCTTGAAGTCGATTGCCAACAACGCCGAGATCGACGCGATCTGGGAGAACTGGCAGGGCGAGCTGGAGCCCTTGCGCGAACGCCTGAACGGGGCCCTCGAGCAAGCCTGGGAGGAATGGGAGGTGCCGCGGGAGGCCGAGGAGGCCTGGCCGGCGGCGGCGAAGGAGGCGCATGACGCCTGGTGGCGGGCGCGCCACGCCCGGCAGGCGGAGATCGACGCCGCGATCGCCCGCAACGCCGACACATCGTTCCTTTACGACCGGCCCTACGAGGACAAGTCCAAGGTGCGCGTCAGCGGCCCCTTCACGGTCGAGAGCCTGTCGCCCCACCGGAAGCTCGCACCGGACGAGGAGGACGAACGGGGCGCCGCCCCGCCCGAGGGCGACGACGAGTTCGTGCGGGTCGTGCTCGACAACCTGAAGAAAGCCGGGGTGCAGAACACCAAGAAGGGCGAGCGGCTCACCTTCACCGAGCTCAAGCCCTGGGCCGGCGGGCGCTATGTCCACGCCGAGGGACGCTACGAAGAGAGCGGCCGCGCGCGGCGGGCGGCGGTGACCATCGGCCCGGAGTACGGCACCGTCTCCTGGGGCCTGGTGCGCGACGCCGCCAAGGAGGCGGCCGAGCTGTTCGATACCCTGGTCGTCTGCGGCTTCGCCTTCGAGCCCCAGGTGAACGAGGAGAGCCTGGCCCGCTTCGGCCGCCTGACGGTCTTGAAGGCGCGCATGAACCAGGACCTGCACATGGCCGAGCATCTGCGCTCGACCGGCGCCGGCAACCTCTTCGTCGTCTTCGGCGAGCCGGACATCCGCGTCGAGAGCCTGGCGGACGGCCGGGTGACGGTCGAGATCCTCGGCATCGACGTGTTCGACCCGACCACCGGAGAGGTGCGGGCCTCCTCGGTCGACGACGTCGCCTGCTGGTTCGTCGACACCGACTACGACGGCGAGAGCTTCTTCGTGCGCCAGGCCTATTTCCTCGGCGGCAACGATCCCTATCGGAAGCTGAAGACGACCTTGAAGGCCGAGATCGACGAGGACGCCTGGGCGAGCCTCTATTCGGCCGAGAGCCGGCCGTTCGCCAGGCCCGAGAGCGGCCGCATCGCCGTCAAGGTGATCAACCACTACGGCGACGAGGTGCTGAAGGTCTACGAGGTTCTCTAGGAAGTCGCCGCATCTCGCCACGCGCCCACTTGCAGCGCCGACTTGCCGTGGAGACGGCGAATCGTGCTATAGCGGCCGGGTCCTGCGATCCGCCACATGCCCGCCGCCATGCCGAGGCTTCGAGAGGCCGACCTCTATGGGCCGGTCAAAGAGTTCCTGGAAACCCAGGGCTACCTCGTGAAGAGCGAGGTATCGAACTGCGATGTTGTCGCGGTGCGAGACGGCGACGATCCGGTCGTCGTCGAGCTGAAGACGAGCTTTACCCTGCCCCTGGTGTTTCAGGGCCTCAGCCGCCAATCGATGACCGATCTCGTCTATCTCGCCGTGGCCCAGCCGGACGGGGCCTCGCGACGCGGCGTCTGGCGCCGCCACCACCGCGACATCCTCAAGCTGTGCCGGATGCTCGGGCTCGGCCTGATGACGGTCCGCTTGGGCTGCGGCGCGGCCACCGTCGTCGAGGTCCGTCTCGATCCGGCGCCCTACAAACCCCGCAAGAACAGCGCGCGGCGCGGCGCGATGCTGGGCGAGTTTCATCGCCGCGTCGGCGATCCCAACCAGGGCGGCATCAGCCGGCGGCCCATCGTGACGGCCTATCGTCAGGACGCCCTGGCGTGCGCGTGGCACCTCTCCCGGCATGGTCCGACCAAGGCCGCCGAGGTCAAGTCGCAGACCGGCGTCACGCGGGCGCCGCGCATTCTCCAGCGCGACGTCTATGGCTGGTATCAACGGGTCGGCCGCGGCGTCTACCGACTGACGCCGCTCGGCGAACGCGCCCTCGACGTCTATGCCGACGTGGTCGCGACGCTGACCCGGACGACGGAGCGAGGCCCGCACTAGCCGGCGCTGGCGGCGGGGCGAACGGCGGCTCGCGCCGCGCGGCGAAAAACCAAGCCCCGCCATGGGGATGGCGGGGCTCAATCCTGTGCGCCTCGAGCCAGGCCGCCGCGCGCGACAACCGCGGCGCCGGCTAGCGCTGCTATGCCAGGCGGCGGCGGCGCGCGACGGGATCCGGCGGTCAGTCGCGCGGTTGCGGGACGATCCGCATATAGGGCAGCGGCGCCTTCCAGCCGCCCGGATACTGCTTCTCCGCCTCTTCGTTGGAGACCGTCGGCACGATGATCACGTCGTCGCCTTGGCGCCAATTGACCGGCGTCGCCACCTTGTGCTTCGCGGTCAGCTGGCAGGAATCGAGCACCCGCAGCAATTCGTCGAAATTGCGGCCCGTGCTCATGGGATAGGTCAGCGACAGCTTGATCTTCTTGTCCGGGCCGATCAGGAACACCGAGCGCACGGTGGCGTTGTCGGCCGGGGTGCGGCCCTCGGCGGTATCACCGGCGTCCGCCGGCAGCATGTCGTAGGCCTTGGCGATCTCGAGGCCGGGATCGGCGATCAAGGGATAGTTGACCGCATGGCCCTGGGTCTTCTCGATGTCCTGGGACCAGGCCTCGTGATCCTTCACGCCATCGACGCTGAGCCCGATGATCTTGCAGTTGCGCTTCTCGAACTCGTCCTTGAGGCCGGCCATGTAGCCGAGCTCCGTGGTGCAGACCGGCGTGAAGTCCTTGGGATGCGAAAACAGGATCGCCCATCCGTCGCCGATCCACTCGTGAAAGTTGATGGTTCCTTCAGTCGTCTCGGCGGTGAAATTCGGGGCTTCGTCGTTGATGCGTAGCGGCATGTCCGTTCTCCCTCTGGCATTTTTCAGTTTGGCGGCATTCTATCCCTCGAGATGGCGACTGCCAATCCATTCGCAAGCCCCCCGCACGACCGCCACCTTCCCCGGCGAGCGCCGGATCGTGGCGGATGGCGGCGGATAGTGGCGGCGGGCCGCCAGGGAGGGCCCCACTTTGGGACTTTTCAGATGCGCCACATTTCTCTAACAATTGACTGTGAGAGGCCGGGGGGCCTCTTCGCGCCTCATCGAGGCGGGCGACGCCAGGATTCTCGCAGGCACGGAACCACCTCACGCAGAAACTTCGTTCTCCTCGAAATATTGGTTCATCTTGAACCCCAAGATGCTGGGGGTGGCATCTGGTACGCGAAGACGCAGGAGCGATCTCATGTTCAAAGGCACCGTGAAGTGGTTCAACAACCAGAAGGGTTACGGCTTCATCCAGCGCGATGACGGCGAAGCCGACGCCTTCGTGCACATCTCGGCGGTCGAGCGCTCGGGCCTCACCAGCCTGGCCGAAGGTCAGGCGGTCGAATTCGAGCTGGCGCCGGGGCGCAACGGCAAGATGGCGGCGCAGAATCTGAAAGTCGTCGAGTAGGCTGCACGGCCCGGGTCGCGTCGCGGCCCGGCAGTCGCGTTGCCTCCGGTTCGGCCGCGAGACGAGGGATCCCGCGGTGAATTGGCGCGCCCGCGACGCTCCCGACGCCCCCGATGCCGGCGGGGCGGGACGGCACCGCCCTTCGAGGGCGGCCACGCTCTGGGCCGCGCTGTAGCTGTCGCGCCGGACGTAGCCCCGATTGTCGGCGCCGGGGTCGAGGGCGCCAGGGTCGACGGCCGTCGGCGACGGGCGCGGCCGTGCAGACGCCGTTCTAAAGAAGCTCCTCCGCCGTCAGCCGCTCGATCGCTCCGGCCATCCAATCGGCCAGCCGCGCGGCCCACTCCCTTTGCCCGGCCTCGCTTTCGATCAGGTCCTGACGCACCTCGATCTCGATGTGCGGCAGGCCCCGCTGCTCGCCGTGGACGGGGATCGTGTAATCGCCTTCATCGGTGATGGCATAGGGTTCGTTGTCGCCGACCACGAGGCCCGGCTCCCGGCCCATGAGCTCCATGAGGACCCGCGCCACGCGGTCGTCGCGATTGTAGAGCAGGCCGATGTGCCAGGGTCGCGACTGGCTCTTGTAGACCGGCGTGAAGCTGTGGACCGCGAGCAGCAGGCTGGTCCGGCCGTCGTCGCGCCGCCGGTCGAGCTCGGCCGCGATGGCGTCGTGGTAGGGATCGAAGATCTCTCGCACGCGGGCGTCGGCGTGATCGGGGTGGAGCGCGTGATTGCCGGGAATTTCGGTCAGCTCGCTGAGCCGCGTCATGGCATCGTGGCGGCTCGGCTGGCGGTTGCAGTCGATCACCAGCCGCGAATAGGTCTGGCTCACCAAGGCGGCGTCCAAGTGCTCGGAGAGGCGGCGGGCGACGCCCAAGGCGCCGATGTCCCAGGCGATGTGACGGGCCAGCTCCGCCTCGGGCACGCCGAGGTCGCCCAGCCTGCGGGGGATCTCGCGGCCGGCATGATCGCAGGTCATGAACAGGGCGGAACGCCCGTCCAGGCGTTCCACAGTCACCGCCGGCGGATCGTCGGGCCCCAACAGGCGGTAAGGCGTTTCCTTCGGCATGGCCGGCCGCGGCCTCCCACTGGCTTAAGATCCCCAAGCGCCCGGTGATAGCGAGTCCGGTCCGCGCCTGTCCAGTCCGCTCGGTCCTGGGATCGACCCTTGCCGCGCGCCCCGCCCGCGTCGGCGGCGCGGCCCGGCTTGGAGCGCCATCTTCAGGGACGCCATTGGCAGGGGAGGTGGAATGAGGTAGCGGAGAGGCCGACCCGAGCCCCCGCCCAGCGATCGGTACCATGACCAAGCGCCTTTCCACAGCACGGCCAGCGACCGGCGAGCGCGCCAGCGACCGGGTCGGGGCGGGCATCGGCTTCGATCTCGTGGCGGTGCTCTGTTTCGCGCTGGTGGACGTGATCGCCAAGTGGCTCGGCCAGGACTATCCGGCGGTGCAGATCGTGTTCTTCCGCTATTTCTTCGGCTTGATCCCGGTCGCCGTCCTGGTCTGGCGCAGCGGCGGCCTGTCCGGCCTGCGGACCCGGCGGCTGGCGCTGCATATCGTGCGCGGCTCGTTGCTGTTCGTGGCGCTGTCGCTGTTCTTCGAGGCCTTGCAGCGACTGCCGCTGGCCGATGCCGTCGCGGTCGCGTTCACCGCGCCGCTGTTCGTCACCGCCCTGGCCGGACCGGTGCTCGGCGAGGCGGTGGGCCTGCGCCGCTGGGCCGCCGTGGGATTCGGCTTCCTCGGCGCGCTCATCATGGTGCAGCCGGGCAGCGCGGCGTTCCGGCCGGAAGCGCTGTTCGTGCTCGGCTCCGCCTTCGCCTTTTCGCTCCTGGTGACGCTGACCCGGCGCCTGACCCGGACCGAGACCAACGTCGCGCTTCTCACCTATTCGACCGTCTTCGCCGGCGCCTGGAGCTTGCCCTTCCTGCCGTTCGTCTGGCAGCCGCCGGCGGGCGAGGACGTCAAACTGTTCGTTCTGATCGGCCTCGTCGGCGGCGTGGCGGCCTTCTTCATCATCCAGGCCTACCGCCACACGCCGGTGTCGGTCCTGGCGCCCTTCGACTACACCGCACTGATCTGGGGCGCTCTTTTCGGCTGGCTGATCTGGCGCGAGCAGCCCGGCCCGGAGATCTGGATCGGGGCCGCGATCGTGGCCGGCGCGGGGGTCTACATCGCTCGCCGCGAGGCCAGCGAGGCGGCCCGGCGCGTCGGTCGCACGCCCCGGCCGCCGGCGTGAGGGACGACGGCGTGATTAGCGTCGGCGGGGGCTCTTCGAGCGGCGATCTTGGGGCCGGTGGCGGCCGGACTCAGTTGTCCATGGACTCCATGAGGGCCTCGCCCTTGGCCTTGCGCTCGGCGCGCTCGGCGAGCAGCTTGTCGAGCCAGTCCGGATCCATCTCCGGCACCGAGGAGAGCAGCAGGTCGGTGTACTTGTGGTGCGGCGGGCTCAGCACCTCTTCCTTGGGGCCCTGCTCGACGATTTCGCCCAACAGCATCACGATGATCTCGTCGGCGATCGCCTTCACGGTCGCCAGATCGTGGGTGATGAACATGTAGGAGAGGTGCAGCTCCTTCTGCAGCCGGTCGAGAAGCTTCAGGATTTCCTCGGCCACCAACTGGTCGAGGGCCGAGGTCGGCTCGTCGCAGATGATCAACTCCGGCTCCGCCGCCAAGGCGCGCGCGATGCAGATACGCTGCTTCTGGCCGCCCGAGAGCTCGCCGGGGAAGCGGTTGATGAACTGATCGGGGTCGAGCTCGATCATTTCCAGCAGCTCGCGCACCCGCTCGGTCTTCTGACGGCCCTTCTTGCCGACATAGAACTCCACGGGTCGGCCGAGGATGTCGCGAATGCGCTGGCGCGGGTTCAGCGCCGTGTCCGGAAGCTGGTAGATCATCTGCAGGCGGCGCAACTGGTCCTTGTTGCGCTGCTTGAGGGCCCGCGGCAGCTCCTCGCCGTGATAGGTGACCCGGCCCTCCAGCGGCGGCAGCAGGCCGGTGATGGCCCGCGCCAGCGTGCTCTTGCCGCTGCCGGACTCGCCGACCACCGCCACGGTCTTTTGCTTGTAGATCTCCATGTTGATGTTTTTCAGGACCATGACGTTGCCACCGTAGCTGGCGGTCACGTTCTCGACGCGCAGGACGGGCGAATCCTCCTTGGGCACCTCGGCGTCCTTGCGGAAGGTGCGGACCGCGACGAGGGCCTTGGTGTACTCCTCCCGCGGCGCCTCGATCATCTGGCGGGCCTCGCCTTCCTCGATCATGTCGCCCAGCTTCAAAACCATGATCCGGTCGGCCATCTGGGCCACCACGGCCAGGTCGTGGGTGATGTAGATGGCCGCGGTGTTGAACTGCTCGACGATGTCCTTGATGGCGGCCAGCACCTCGATCTGGGTGGTCACGTCGAGCGCCGTGGTCGGCTCGTCGAAGATGATCAGGTCGGGTCGGCACGACATGGCCATGGCGGTCATCGCCCGCTGCAACTGGCCGCCCGAGACCTGGTGGGGATAGCGAAAGCCGATGTGGTCCGGATCCGGCAGCCGAAGACGGCGATAGATGTCCTTGGCGTCCTGCTCGGCCTCCGAGCGCGGCTTGACGCCGTGCTGCACCGGCATCTCGCAGTACTGGTCGATCAGCCTGTGCGCCGGATTGAACGAGGCCGCGGCGCTCTGCGCCACATAGGCGATGCGCGAGCCGCGCAGCTTGCGCAGCTGCTGGGGCGTGGCTTTGCGCAGGTCCATCCCGTCGAACACGATGGTGCCGCCGGTGATCCGGCAGCCGGGCTTGGCGTAGCCCATGCTGGCGATGCCGATGGTCGACTTGCCGGCCCCGGACTCGCCGATCAGCCCCAGCACCTCGCCGCGCCGCAGGGTGACGTCGACACCGTGCACGATCTCGTGCCAGACGTCGTCGGCCTGGCCCTCGATGCGCAGGCCGCGCATTTCCAGCAGCACGTCGCCTTTCTGGCCGCTGGCCTGCTCGCCGCTGCCGTTCTGGCCGCTCTGGCTCTGGCCGCTCTGGCTCTGGCCGCTTTCGTTCCGGCCGTTTCCGTTGTCAGTGCTCATCGCGCAATCCACTCGTCAATTGTAGGAACCAGTCCACGACGAAGTTGACGCCGACCGTCAACATGGCGATCGCGGCCGCCGGCAGGAGCGGCGTGATGTCGCCGAAGGTGATCAGCGTCGCGTTGTCGCGGACCATGCTGCCCCAGTCGGCCGTCGGCGGCTGGATGCCGAGGCCGAGGAAGCTGAGCGCGGAGATGAACAGGAACACGAAGCAGAACCTGAGCCCGAACTCCGCCACCAGGGGCGCGGTGGCGTTGGGCAGCACCTCGCGGTTCATGACCCACCACAGGCCTTCGCCGCGCAGCCGGGCGACTTCGACGTAGTCCATCACCACGATGTTCATGGAGACCGCCCGCGCCAGGCGGAACACGCGGGTCGAATCGAGCACCGCGATCACGATGATCAGCGCCGGGATCGAGGTTCCCGTGATGGTCAGGATGAGAAGCGCGAAGATCAGGCTGGGGATCGCCATCAGAATGTCGACGATGCGGCTCAGAATCTGATCGAACCAGCCGCCGAGCGTGGCCGCCATGAAGCCGGTGACGGAGCCCAGCATGAAGGTGAGGGCCGTCGTGATGAAGGCGATGCCGATCGTGTTCCGGGCGCCGTAGATGAGCCGCGTCATCATGTCGCGGCCGAGATTGTCGGTGCCCAGAAAGAAGTTCTCGCCCCACGGCTCGAACTCGAAGCCGACCACCTCCGACTCACCGTAGGGCGTCAGGAAGGGGGCGAAGACCGCGAGGAAGACGTAGAAGACGATGATCGCCAGGCCGACCCAGGCGGTTGCGGGCGCTTTCTTCAGCGCCTTCCAGAACTCCTTGAGTACCAGATTCAGTTCCATGTCCGCCCCCCGATCACTTCGGATGCAACAGCCGCGGATTGGTCAGGATCGACAGGATGTCCGCGGTCAGATTCAACAGGATGTAGGTCGCAGCGAAGATCAAGGAGGCCGCCTGAACCACCGGAATATCGCGCTTGGATACGGAATCCACCAAGAGCTGGCCCAGACCCGGATAGACGAAGACCACCTCGACGACCACAACGCCAACAATAAGATAGGCGAGATTGATCACAATCACGTTTATGATCGGGGCCCAAGCATTTGGCAAGGCGTGCTTGACGATGATGCGCGCCCGCGGCATGCCCTTGAGGTTTGCCATCTCGATGTAGGGGCTGGCCAGGAGGTTGATGATCGCCGCGCGGGTCATGCGCATCATGTGCGCGATCACCACCAGGGTCAGGGTCAAGGCGGGCAAGGCCACCCGGTAGACCCGGTCCCAGAAATCGGTGTCCGGACTGACGTTCGAGATACTCGGGAAGATCTGGAGCTTCACCGCGAGGAACAGGATCAGGATGTAGGCGACGAAGAATTCCGGAAACGAGATCGAGGTGAGCGTCACCACGTTGACGCAACGGTCGTAGAGGGAGTTGCGGTAGAGCGCCGCCAAGACCCCCAGGGTCACCGCCAGGGGCACCGAGATGACGGCCGCGACGATCGCCAGGAAGATCGTGTTCGAGAAGCGCACGCCGATCAGCTCGGAGATCTGACGCTTGTTGGCGAGCGACACGCCCATGTCGCCCTGCAGGATTCCCGCCAGCCAGTTGAAGTAACGCTCGTAGGCCGGCAGATCGAGCTGCAGCTCCCGGCGGAACGCGGCGACGGTTTCCTCGGTGGCCGCTTGGCCGAGGATGGCCTGCGCCAAGTCGCCCGGCAGAAGCTCGATCCCGAGGAAGATGATCAAAGAGACCACCCACAGGGTGAGAAGACCCAGCCCCAAGCGCTGGGCGATCATTTTCAGAATTTTGGCCATGACCTGCTTCAGACCCCCCATTTTCTCAAGTTGAGGACGGCGGCCGACGCAAGCCACTCACCGAATTGGTGCCCCTCGCGGCAAACTGCCGGGCGCCCGTCCTTCGGTATGTTCTAGATTCTGACCTCCCAGGACCCCCTTGTTCTTATTCATCGAGCCTTTGCCCGGCTCGCTTGGCGCAATGATGCGACACAAAGAATTCAGACACAAGCGGTGCGTTGTCGTAGTGCGATCTTAATCCCCGAAACGCCGGGTGCCAATGGCAGCCATTGGTCGCCAATGCCCGCCAAGGCCTGCCAAGGTTTGCCAAGGCCAAACGTGCCGGCGCGCGAGCTTACCGCGCCGGCGCGCGCCATGCCTCGGCGCGCAGCCGCCCCCGTCGCACCCCGCCGCCCGGATTCCCTTGAAGACGGTGGCCCGGCCGGGAAGAATTGACCGATTTCGCCGGTCGCCAGGCTGCGTCCGCGCGCCATCGTGACTATCTAAGACGCCATGGCCTCCGATCCTATCGTCATCGTCGGCGCCGCGCGCACGCCCATGGGCGGGTTCCTGGGCGACCTCAGCCCGCTTGCCGCGCCCGCGCTCGGCGCGGCCGCGATCGGCGCGGCGTGTGCCCAGACGGACCTCGCCGGCGAGGAGATCGACGAGGTCGTCATGGGCTGCGTGCTGGCGGCGGGCCAGGGCCAGGCGCCGGCCCGCCAGGCGGCGTTCGCCGCCGGCCTGCCCGAGAGCGTCGGCTGCGCCACGCTCAACAAGATGTGCGGCTCGGGCATGAAGGCCGCCATGCTGGCCCACGACCTGATCGCCGCCGGCAGCGCGCGCATCGTCGCCGCCGGCGGCATGGAATCCATGTCGAACGCCCCCTATCTGCTGCCCAAGGCGCGGGTCGGCTACCGCATGGGCCACGGCCAGGTGGTCGATCATATGTTCCTCGACGGTCTCGAGGACGCTTACGATAAGGGACGGCTGATGGGCAGCTATGCCGAGGACACGGCCGAGCACTATCAGTTCACCCGGGAGGCACAGGACGCCTTCGCCGTCGACTCCCTGACCCGCGCCCTCAAGGCCACCAAGGACGGCCTCTTCAAGCGGGAAATCGTGCCGGTCACGGTCCGCACCCGTCGCGGCGAGACCCGCGTGGAAGCCGACGAGCAGCCCTACAAGGCGAACCTGGCAAAGATCCCGCAACTGAGGCCGGCGTTCCGCGAGGGCGGCACCGTGACCGCCGCTAATTCCAGCTCGATCTCCGACGGGGCGGCGGCCCTCGTCCTGATGCGGCGCTCCGAGGCCGAGCGGCGGGGGCTTGCGCCGCGCGCGGTGATCCGCGGCCACGCCTCGCACGCCCAGGCGCCGGCCTGGTTCACCACCGCCCCGGTCGAGGCCATGAGGAAGCTGCTCGCCAAGCTCGATTGGCGGAGCGAGCAGGTGGACCTGTTCGAGATCAACGAGGCCTTCGCCGTGGTGACCATGGCCGCCATGCGCGACCTCGACCTGCCGCACGACAAGGTCAATCCCCACGGCGGCGCCTGCGCCCTGGGCCATCCGATCGGCGCCTCCGGCGCGCGCATTCTTGTGACGCTGCTGGCGGCGCTGGAGACCCACGACCTCGAGCGCGGCGTTGCGGCGATTTGCATCGGCGGCGGCGAGGCGACGGCGATGGCGCTGGAGCGCGTGCGCTAGCGGCGAGCTCGAGGGCCGAGCGGCGGCGCCCGCCACCCGGTCGAGAGGGCGCGATGCGCGGCGCCGGCGAGGCCTTCACGATGCTAAAGACAGACATAAAGTACGAAATAGAAAGGCTTGAAATTGAACGCACTTCTCGTTACGGGTGCCAACCGCGGCTTGGGCCTGGAGTTCGCCCGCAGCTTCGCCGCGGACGGCTGGCGTGTGCATGCCTGTTGCCGCATCCCTGAGCGGGCCAAGGACCTCGCCAAAGTCGACGGCGACGTCTCGGTCCACCGGCTCGACGTGACCG
This sequence comes from Kiloniellales bacterium, assembly GCA_033720555.1. GTDB lineage: Bacteria > Pseudomonadota > Alphaproteobacteria > Kiloniellales > JAKSDN01 > CALJXB01. The sequence continues at coordinate 12,930 of JAWWCG010000032.1, forward strand.
ACGGCCTGCGCGTGGCGAGCCTCGCGCGCGAGTTGGCCGACGAGCCCATCGACGTCCTGATCAACAACGCCGGCGTGCTCCACGAGAACAACAGTCTCGGCGGAATCGATTACGACGACTGGGTGGACGAGCTGAAGGTCAACACCATCGCGCCCGTGCGCATGGCTGAGCGCTTCCTGGAGCAGGTCGCGGCCAGCGAGCGCAAGCTGATCGTCAACATGACCAGCGGCATGGCCTCGATCGCCGACACCGCCAGCAGCCGGTCGATCGTCTACCGCTCCTCCAAGGCCGCCCTCAACATGGCGACGAAGTGCCTGGCGCTCGAGTACGCCGGTCGCGGCGTCACGGTGGTCGCGCTCTCGCCCGGCTGGGTCGCGACCGACATGGGCGGCCCCAACGCAGAGCTCAGTCCCGAGGAAAGCGTCGCCAAGATGCGCCGCTTCCTGGCGCGCGTGTCGCCGGCCGAGAGCGGCGGCTTCTTCAATCCGGACGGCGTGGCGCGGCCCTGGTGACGCCGGGGCCGGAGCGTACATGACGGAGCGCATGACAAAGCGCATATCGATGGAGGGCACATGACCTCGGCGATCGACTTCTACTTCGATTTCTCCAGCCCCTACGGCTACCTGGCGGCGCAGGTGGTCGACGACATCGGCGCGCGCCACGGCGTCGACGTCGCCTGGCGGCCGTTCCTGCTGGGGGCGGTGTTCAAGATCACCGGCGCCCAACCGCTGCCGCAGACGCCGCTCAAGGACCGCTACGCGGCGATCGACATGCCGCGCTCGGCGCGCCGCATCGGCGTGCCCTTCGTCCTGCCCGAGCCTTTTCCCTTCGGCTCCGTCGCCGCCTGCCGCGCCTACTACTGGCTGGCCGAGGAGGATCC
>JAWWCG010000033.1:0-13588 GCA_033720555.1 Kiloniellales bacterium
CGCGACGCTGCTGGTCTCGGCCATTTATTCGCTCTCGGAGCTGGCACTGTTCTGGTTTGTGGGCGTCATCATCGATTGGATGCAGGCAACCGGGCCCGAGCGATTCCTTCAGGAACACGGTCTCGCACTCCTGGGAATGGCAGTGGTGATCGGCATCGTTCGGCCGGCGATGCTGCTGCTGACCCGTGCGCTGGTCACCTTCTCCATCACGCCGAGCCTGGGCAATCGGGTGCGCTGGCGAAGCCATCGTTACGTCCTGCGCCAGAGTTTCGCCTTCTTCCAAAACGACTTCGCTGGCCGGGTCGCGCAGAAAGTCATGCAGACCGGTCCGGCGGTGCGCGAGGCGACCCTCAGCATCATCGACGCGGTCTGGTATCTGGTGATCCTGGTCGCGGGCACGTCCGCGCTCTTCGCTGGCCTCGATTGGCGGCTGTTCGCGGTGATCGGCGCCTGGTCCCTCGGTTACGTGGCGGTGATCGTTTTTCTAGTGCCGCCAGTTAAGTCGCGCTCGGTGGCGCTGTCGGAGGCACAATCGGCGCTCACCGGGCGCATCGTTGACAGCTATAGCAACATTCAGGTGGTGAAGCTCTTCGCTCACGCGGCGCGCGAGGACGGTTTCGCGCGCCAAGGTGTGGCGCGCCACAACCGCTCATTCCAGGACCTGATGCGCACGGTCTTCACCCTGACCTGGACGCTGACCGCGCTCAATACGGCGCTAATCCTGTCGGTGGGTGCGCTATCGGTGCTGCTCTGGCTCGAGGGCGTGGCTTCCCCGGGGTCGGTGGCGGTGGCCATGGGTCTAGCGCTGCGTATCAACCAAATGTCGGGCTGGATTCTGCGCATGATTGCGAGTCTCTTCGAGCAGGTCGGCACGGTGCAGAATGGGGTCGATACCATCGCCCGGCCCTACAGCGTGGTCGACCACCCCGGGGCGCGACCGCTCACGGTACGCAAGGGCGCGGTCGCCTTCGAGCACGTTCGCTTCCGCTATGGCGCTGACGAGCGGCAGGTGATCGAGGACCTGAGCCTCAGCATCGCACCGGGGGAGAAGGTCGGCTTTGTTGGCCCCTCTGGCGCCGGCAAGACGACGCTCGTTAACCTCTTGCTACGCTTCCACGACCTGGAGGCCGGGCGGATCCTGATAGACGGCCAGGACATCGCCAGAGTGACTCAGGAAAGCCTGCGCGCGGCCATTGGAATGGTCACCCAGGACACCTCGCTGCTGCACCGCTCGATCCGCGAGAACATCCGCTACGGCCGCCCGGAGGCAAGCGAGGCAGAGATCTGCCACGCGGCTGCGCTCGCCGAAGCCGACCGCTTCATCCCCCAGCTCAGCGACCCCGAGGGCCGCAGCGGCTATGACGCCCACGTCGGCGAGCGCGGCGTCAAGCTCTCCGGGGGCCAGCGGCAGCGCATTGCGATTGCCCGGGTGATCTTAAAGGACGCGCCGATCCTGGTCCTGGACGAGGCGACCTCAGCGCTCGATTCCGAGGTCGAGGCGGCGATCCAGAGCCAGCTCGGCAGCCTGATGGAGGGCAAGACGGTGATCGCGATCGCCCACCGGCTGTCGACCATTGCGGCGCTGGACCGGCTGATCGTCCTCGACAAGGGGCGCATTGTGGAGGAGGGCAGCCACGCTGTGCTGCTTCGCCGCGACGGTCTTTATGCCCGCCTCTGGGCCCGCCAGTCCGGCGGCTTCCTTGGGGTCGATCAGAAACTCAGCGCCTAAAGATAAGGGCGAGAGGGCCGACGGGGGGGCTAGCGTCAGCCGTAACCAATTCCCTGTTAATTCCCTGATAATCCATTTTATTTCCCTGATCCATAAATTAGGGAATTTGGCTCAAACAGCCAATGAATTCAGCGGTTTATAGGATGCTTGAAAGCGTGTTCCGGGTCGGAATCCTGAGAATTCCCTGTTTTTTCCCTGCAGAACAGGGAATTCAGCGGAGACGGGTTCGCTCGAGACTCCCTGCACCGCCAGTTAGAGCAGTATCCGACCGGATTGCATCGACGCTGTCGGCTCTGGACGGGATGCACCCTGCATGGTCGCCTCGGCTTTGGTTTCCTCGAACCAGGCCCAGCCAGGGCTGATGGGACCAGAGCGACCGATGGACGCCCGGGCGCGATGCGCCCGCCGTCGGCAAGCGCCTTCAAGGTCGGCCCGCGATCCTGCGCCCTCCGGCCGCTGATCTGGATCAATGTGCAAGCGATTCAATCGGTCTAATGGCCTGCTGTTCGCCTTGAGACGCGCAGGAAAACGAAGGCCCGGACGGAGGCGGAGGTCAACACCGTGCCTAATGGCCCGAACAAGCCTTCCAACGGCAAATGGTCGTGGATCCTCTTCGGAATCCTGGTCGCGGTCCTGTTCCTCTTCCTGTTCCCGCCTGAGGCGCCGACCACCTCCCTGACCTATTCCGAGTTCAAGACCCGCGTCGATCAGGGCCAGGTCGAACGCGTCGTTTTTGAAGGCGACAGGATAACCGGGGAAATCCGCAAAGATGTCGCGGACCCAACCGATGCGGGAGCCGGTCGGTTCAGAACGCGCGTGCCGTCCGCGGGTGACCCGGACCTCATGAAGCGGCTTTCAGAACAAGGCGTCGAGATCGTGGCCGAGGACCCGGGGGGAGGCCTAGGGGGGTGGCTTGCCGTTTTGCTTCCTTGGCTTCTCATCCTTGGGGTCTGGTTCCTTCTTTTCGGACGGATGCGCGGCGGCATAGCCGGCGGCATGGGCCCCGGCGGACTGAAGAATTTTCTCGGCGGGCGGACACGCAAGGTTCAGAAGGAGAAGGCGCCGAAGGTTCGCTTCGCGGACGTGGCCGGCCAGGACAATGCAAAGCGGGAGGTCGCCGAGCTGCTCGAGTTTCTGCGAGATCCCGAGCGCTTCCAGCGGGTTGGCGCCGAGGTCCCGCATGGCATTCTCCTCGAGGGCGCGCCGGGCACCGGCAAGACCCTGCTCGCGCGGGCCCTTGCGGGCGAAGCGCAAGTCCCGTTCTTTCACATCTCGGCCTCCGAGTTCATCGAGCTATTCGTCGGCGTCGGCGCCTCGCGAGTCCGCCAGCTGTTCGAGGAAGCCAAGAAAAACGCGCCAAGCATCATCTTCATAGACGAGCTCGACAGCGTCGGTCGCGTGCGCGGCGCCGGGCTCGGCGGCGGTCACGACGAACGCGAGCAGACCCTGAACCAAATCCTGGCCGAGATGGATGGATTCGAAGGGCACGAGGCCGTCGTCGTGCTCGCCGCGACGAATCGCCCCGATGTCCTAGATCCGGCGCTTCTCCGGCCCGGCCGATTTGACCGGCATATAACATTGGAGCTGCCGGACCTTTCGGCGCGACTCGCGATTCTCCAGGTGCACGCCAAATCCGTCCCGCTGGCCGACGATGTCGACTTGAAGAAAGTCGCCGCAGGCACGCCGGGCTTTTCGGGCGCGGATCTCAAGAACCTCGTGAACGAGGCTGCGATTGCCGCCGCCCGCGAGCATGCGCTCAAGGTGACGGCGCATCATTTTGACGAAATGCGCGATCGCATCCTGATGGGCTCGCTGCGGACTCTCGCCATTCATGAGGACGAGCGGCACCGCCTTGCCGTCCACGAGGCCGGCCACACGGCGGTCGCCTACTATCTGCCGAATGCCGATCCCATCCACAAGGTGACGATTATTCCGCGCGGGCGCGCCCTTGGCGGCACCCACCTGTTGCCGGAGCTCGAGCGCCACACCTTGCCTGAAGACTATCTGCGCGACCGGCTGGCGGTAATGCTTGCGGGACGGGCCGCCGAACAAGTGCTGTTGGACAGCCTGAGTTCGGGCGCTGACGATGACATCCGTCTCGCCACGGAGCTGGCGCGGCGGATGGTCGGTCGTTGGGGCATGGCCGAGGAAATCGGGCCGATGGATGTGCGGGAGAGCGAGGAGCATCCCTTCCTTGGTCGCGAGATGGCCCGGCCGCGACGGTTCTCCGAGGAAACCGCGAAGTCAGCGGATATGGCGGTGAGGCGTCTGATCCGCGAAGCGCATGAGCGGGCCCGCGATATCCTGGAGGCTCATCGCCCTCAGGTCGCGCGTCTTGTCGCCCTTCTCGAGGAAAAGGAGACGCTTGACCGGATCGCGGTGGCCGCGTGCCTCGGGCCCAAGGAGGTTCGAAGCGGCGGCGTCGCGAACCTTGGGCTCCGGCCGGCAAGCGATTCGGACGAGGCCTGAGTAAAATCAAAGAATAGAATGCATGGGCTGGACTCGGCGCCCTTGCGGATGGCGCTGCGCCGGCGAAGTACCCTCGGGCGTCGACCTGGCGGCGCCTTGCTTCGTCGGTCGCTCGATCCGGCGATGAATTCTGATGGACGGCATGTCCGGGCAGCTTGCTGACCGCTCGAGGGCGCCGGAAGATCGCCACCCAAAATGCCGCCATGTCCCGTCTCCAACCGCGAGGAGAGCGTGGCGAGCGAAACCTCGCCGGTCGACGGAGACAGGTTCCCGATCGCGGCTTCCGGCGAACGGCGGGGGCGCGCTCGCCAAAGGGAATTTCAGGCCATTCCGGTCGCCTCATCGAGGCCGCGATTGCCGTTGGCTGATCCAGATCAATGTGCCGTCTTATCCTGCGCGATACCCAGGAGGCGATCGCAGGCATGACGGAGTCTCCATGAAGTTCGTTGCGGCCATAGTCTTAGCGGTCGCCGTGTTCGGCTGTACCTACCAATCGTCGGAAACGTATCGGGCTAGCCAGACCGGGCAGAAGCTTCGTGTCGAGTATGCGATTGTCCAGTCCAGCCGGGAAGTTACGGTGACTGAGGATTCGGACGTCGAGAAAAATTGGTACGGTCCGGTGGCGGCGGCGACCATTGCCGGTGTCGGTGCCGACGTTGCCGGCGCGCAAGAATCAATCGTTCTGGGTGCGGCCGTTGTCGGTCTTGGCCTGGGCTATCTGATCGAAGAAGCCGCCGATACCCGGAAAGGCCACGAGTATGTCCTTCGCGATAGCGAGACCGGCGAGGAGTATGCGCTGGTTGTCTCGGTCAAGGATGGCGCGGAGCTGCTACCGCCCGGAACGCCGGTACGCATCATTGGTTCTGGGAGTCAGCTTCGGATCGAGCAGGAGGCATACTGACATAAGGCGACGTCGCCCTGTCCGAATGGTTTCGGGGCTCGAGGCGTCCTTGGGAGTCGGATGCATGCACGCAGGGAAAGCTGCTTCGTTTGCCGCTTGCCTCGGATTGATATCCGCGTTCACTGTCTTGGCCTTGATCTTCCCGCCTTCGCCTGTCAGGGCAGGCGACGAACTGCAGCAAGATTTGGTTCCCGGTCTCGATCTGTGGTCCGCAACACGCAAGGCCAAACCGTACCCGGAGTCGAAGGACACCATGGCGGACCTGCGTCCGCGAGCTGAAAGACACCGTAAATTTATGGAGGGAGGCGTGCCGCTTGAATATCGCGGCAGCAAGAACCCCTATCCACAGGCAAGAATGATCATCGACGACGGTGGCAGGCTCTATGAGCAGCACTGCGCGTCTTGCCATGGCGCAAAAGGCTCTGGGGACGGAGAAGCCGGTAGAGATCTCGCCCCGCCGCCCGCATTCTTGGCCTATTTGATGAAACGGCCCCAAGTCGTGGACGAATACCTTCTATGGACCATCTCAGAGGGGGGCGGGCCGTTCGGTAGCGATATGCCGCCTTTCGCGGAAAGTCTCACCGATCAGCAAATCTGGCAAATCATCACCTATATGCGCGCCGATTTCCCCGACGTGAGAGAGGTCGGCCAAGACTGACCGACCAGAATTGTAACGCCGAAGGCCAAATCGATCGTGGGCTGCGATCAGGGCGCAGCTCGGTCGGGTCAACGCAGGCCCGCTTCAGCCAGCAGGGCTCGCACCCGGTCGATCGGCACCCCCAGATTGGAGCCGCCGTATTCGGGCAGTACGATGGAACTGACCGCCACGACCCCGCCGTTCATGTCCAGGACCGGCCCGCCGCTGCCCCCGTGAGTTGTTTCCGCATCGAATACAACGGCCATGCTCGTGGCCTGAGCGACAATGCCGCGGCTGGCCAGCGGAACGATATGACCGCCTTCTGCAAGATGCTCGGCCACACTCCAGAATCCGATGTCGTTGGATTCCTGAAGCTCATCGACGAATGCCTCGCCCGCCTGCGCCAGCATTGAGCGCAGGCCGGTCGGATAGCCCATGACGATGACTTCGTCGCCAGGCGCCGGCGTTGCCTCGGCGAGCTTCAGGCCGGGTAAGGGCTGGTCCCCATCGGTACGGCGCAGAATCGCCAAGTCGGCGTCATCGCTGGCCCGGAGAAACTCGACCTGACCGGCGGTCGGACTCCCCGGCAAATATGCAAGAAACCGTGTCATCACCGGCTCAAGGCCATGGGCGGCGAGCGCCTCTATATCGGCATCATGCTCCCACGGCAGCGCCACGTGCCGATTGGTCACCAGCACCTCGCCGTCATCAACCGCGAAGGCTGTGCCCGTGAACTCGCGCTCCGCGATCGGACCGTCGCCTTCGAGCGACAACAGCGGCTGGCCTCTCGGCGAAAGCAGCGGACGGCCGTCCTTATCGACCACATGCCGCAGCATGAGTCCGCTGGACGCCTCTCTGAAGCCGTAGGAGCCTTGAAGAAACACCACCGAGGACACCGACCCGGCGATCACGCGTCGGCTGGCCAAGGACCGCTGCTCCAAGGCAGCCAAACGCTCTGCATTCGATGACACCCGCCCGCCGAGTTCCTCGCGGAGCCGCTGCAGATCCGCGCTCGTCAAGGCTTCTTCGCCGGCGCGCGCCAAGGCGCCGGCAAAGCCTTCCAGGCGGATGGCGCCAGTTTCGATCCTTTGCTGCTGTAGAACGTTCATTTGGTTCTGCTGGTAGATCAAGGCTGCAAGAATGAGGATCGCGACAACAACGCTAAACCGGAACAAGACTGTGGTTTGACGCGTCAGTTGCCTCATGACCTGGAGGAACGCGTGAATCACGCGCTTTATGATAGGTCGTCGACTCACCCGCAAATAGGCAACGGCGTCGCTCAAGACTTCGCCAACATTGGTGCGTATGGGCTGGTCTCCTCCGTGCAGGCGGAAGCGAGACAGGGGGCCTCTTTGACCGAACTCGATGATGTCGGAGTTCTTGAGCTCGCGCGTCGACACGCGAACACCGTTGACCCAAATAGGAGAACCTTCGCGAGCTTCGATTTCGTAGCTGTTGCCGACGCGCAGGAGGCGGGCGATCAGATCGCTCCGTGTCTCGCCGGGGCATGGCTCCGAGATCCGGAGGAAGCGACCCGGGGTCAGGGAAATCTCCAAAGCCATCCCGCTGAGCCAGGTTATCCTACCCCGAGAGGGCCCGGTCAGGTGCTCCAGGACGGCAATCTCCGCGCGCGGAGCGGAGGCCGGTTCGTCGGCTCTTACGCCCGCCTTCGGTGACTGCGGTGCCACTGACATCCCTCGGTTCCGGCTATCTGAGAGATCCTACGTCGAACGGCGCGCCTCAGTCGAAGACCATTCGCAACTCGCCAAGCCGTTCTTGCTCGAAGGGCGGGCTTCGCGTGAGCCGCGCCATATGATAGCTCCCCTTTGTCGACCGCTGTGCAAAAAGGACGGCTCTGGGGCGAACGGCATCCGCGTTTGACGCGCCGGGGCCGGCGATTGCCCCGCCGCTGCTAATAGTTTTCGCCCGCAGTTTCCACCGGCGGCTCGGGGCGATCGTCATATGAAGGGGCGTCCCGTCGCAGGGCGCCCGTGAGGGTGCTTGACATGGGTCATGGTATTCGACGCCCGCGCGCCCAGATAATCCCCGTCGGCGAGCCCGCACCTTCCGGCAGGGGCGCGGCGAGCAAAGGAGCCGGTCGAGCGCCATGTGTCGTCTGTATGGCTTTCGCGCCAACGAGCCGACGAAGCTCGAGTGTAGTCTGGTGCGCGCGCAGAACGCCCTCATGGCTCAGAGCGTTCGCGATCGGGAGAACCTCACCCATGGCCATGGCTGGGGCGTCGCCGAGCACCCCGATGGCGTGCCGTTCGTCGAAAAGCAGGCCTGGGCCGCCTATCATGGCGAGCATTTCAAGAAGACCGCGGCGCGGCTCTACTCGCGAGCGGCAATCGCCCATGTGCGGCGCGCGACCGTCGGCCCGCCGAGCTTGGAGAACACCCATCCCTTCGTCCATGGGCTGTGGCTTTTCGCCCACAACGGCACGGTTCCGAACTTCGACCAGGTCCGCGAGCGCTTGTTGCCGGCGCTTGACGAGGTGCACCGCAGCGAGATCCACGGCAGTACCGACAGCGAGCACATCTTCCGATATCTTCTCACCCTCTGGGGTCGGCATCCGGAGCGCCTCCTGGCCGAGACTCTTCGTCGCGGGCTGGAGCAGACCATCCGGTGGGCTCTGGACATCGACCCTGCGGCCCGGCTTTCCCTCAATGTCCTGTGGACCAACGGCGAGCAGTTGGTCGGATCGCGATTGAACCGCACGCTTTGGTGTCTGGAGCGCCAGGGCCTGTCGCGCTGCGAGATCTGCGGCGAATCGCATGTGCATCATGACCCGAAGCAACCTTACCGCGCCATCGAGATCGCGTCGGAGCCGATCACAGCCGAAGATTGGCGCGAAGTGCCGAACGGCAGCGTTTTCGCGGTCGGCCCGGACTTCCGTCTTCACGTCGAGCCGATGGGTCCGCTGGGTCTTGCGGCCGCAGGTATGGCCCGCCCCGAAAATGTCTGATCGGCCCGATGGCTCGGGGCGCCAATCCTGGGAGGCGAGGCATGGGATCAATGTCGAGCACCGGACGCAGCCCTGAACGCCCGCCCCAGCGTTGTCTGCACCCGACGGCCGCAATCAAGATCATCGAACAAGTTCCGGTCGAGCCCGAGGCGCACGAGCGGACTCGTATCGAGGCGCTGGCCCGCGAGTTGAGGGCCGTGGAGCCGGCGCTTCGTCGCGCCGGCACCTTCGGCCCGCGGGTTGCGAGCGGCTGCCTGCCCGCGCCATCGGTGGTGGTCGAGGACCACAGCGCGATAACGTTGTTCGAGCGCACCGGGGACTTGGCTTACAGCTATCGATCGCTTCTGCTGGCCGGACCGGGGGATTTGGTCATTATTGGCATTCCCCCCGATGAGGCCTTCGAAAACTACTGCCGCGATTGTCTTGGGCTGGGCCGGGTAGAGATCCTGAGAGCCGAGCCGGGACGGCCGGGGCGGGCCTTGATGCTGCGGGCGGCTGAAGACTGGGCGCTGGTCGCACGCCTTGCTTCGATCGCCCGGTCGGCAGGCGGCCTCAATCTGGTTCCTTACATGGGCACAGGCGGCGCGTGGAAACTCGCGATGCGCATTGCCGAGGAAGCCGGGCAACCGGTTCGCGTCGCCGCGGGCCTCCCGGAGTTGGTCCGCCGCGTGAACGAGAAATCCTGGTTCGCCGAGCGCGTCACGGAGCTGCTTGGCCCGCGCGCCTCTCCCCCGGCCGTGACGGCGCACGGCTTTGCCGCTTTGGCCGCGCGCATCAAAGGCTTCGCGAAGCGCCATCCCAGCATCGCCGTGAAGCTCCCCAGCAGCGCGAGTTCGGCGGGCAATCTGATCCTGGATTCGTCGGAGATGGCGCGGCGCGATCTCCGCCGCACCGCGGAGGCCGTGCGCGGCCGGCTGAAGACCATGGGTTGGTCGGGGGCCTTCCCTCTGCTCGTCACGGCCTGGGAGCGGCCGATTATCGCAAGTCCGTCGCTGCAGCTTTGGGTCCCCAAGCCGGCGGACGGCACGCCGATCGTCGAGGGTATCTTCGATCAAGCCACCACGGGCGCGACGGCCATATTCAGTGGCGCCGCCCCCAGCGCATTGGCGGAGGCCTGGCAGCTACGCGCCGCCCAAGAGGCCGCGCGGCTCGCGACCTTGTTTCAGGCCCTCGGCTATTTCGGCCGCTGCAGCTTCGATGCCGTCCTTGTCGGCGATGACGAGAAGAGCGCCGAATTGCACTGGGTCGAATGCAACGGACGTTGGGGCGGCGTTTCGATCCCTATGACCCTGACCAACCGGCTCTCCGGAGATTGGACCCTTACGCCGCCGGTGATTTTCGAGCGGGCGGGTCTGGACGGCCGCCCGCGGGCGTTCGACGACCTGTTGAAGGCGCTGTCTGATGATCTCTACCGGTCCGGGAGCCGACCCAGGGGGCTGATCGTCCTGTCGCCGGGCAGAATCGAGGCCGGCGCGGGTTACGAAGCGATGATACTCGAGACCTCGGTAGCCGCAGGACTCAAGCGCGCGGGGCGAATCGAGGAGAGACTGCTAGAAACCATGAGGGTCCAGGGCGCTGGCGCGTCCTGACTTCCGAGGTCGCGGCAGTCATCAGCGCCGGGCAGGACACGCGGCATCCGCGCAAGCATCCCATAGCGGTTTCGCGAGCAGAGACGACGGGCGCCAGCAGGGGTGAAGGGATCGCCCTGATCTTTCTCCCTGTTTTGTCGGGCGAGCCCTCGGAGCCGTGACAGCATTTTCCACCCGCGTGGAATCGCACCAGCCCGCACCCCAGCCCGACCGACCGCGCCATTGTACGCTAGGGGTGGCCGGAGGGGTGGCCGGAGGGGTGGCCGGGCGGGAGTGCGGGCCGGTTCCGTGAGAACCGAAAACTCGCTGGCGGGACGCCTCTACCAGCGCCGAAAGGACATGGCTCGGCGAACTCGTTCCTCGGCGACGGAGACCGCGGCCCTGCGCGGCGGTTCGTCCATGTCTCGTGCCTTGCGCAAGACGGTGGTCGTGTTGCTGCGGATCTTCTCCTCGACGGCACGGAATGCGGCGCTCTCGCTGCCGCCGGCATACTCCACCGCGCCACAGATGACGCCGCCGGCATTGGCGATGAAATCCGGCACCGACAGGACGCCCCGCTCATGGAGGACGGTTTCGGCTTCTTCGGTTACGGGAATGTTGGCGCCCTGAACGATCAGGCCCGCCGTTACTTGATCGACATTGTCGGCGCGGATGGCGTCCGGCCGGGCGGCTGGGATCCAAATGTCGCACTCGGCCCCGACGATCGCGTCCCGCTCGAGGATCTTGCCGTCCTTGTAACGGTCGAAATGGCCGCCGGACTGCTTGAAAGCAATCAGGGCGTCGATGTCGAATCCATCGGCGTTGGTCAGAGTGGCCCGGGAGTCCGCAACGGCCACCAGCCTCGCGCCCTTCCGCGAGAGAAAGCGCGCCGCGTGCCTGCCGACGGAGCCAAAACCCTGGATGGCGACGCGCGCGCCCGGGATGCGGACGTCGCAAAACTCCTGCGCCACTTCTGCCGCGACGGCGAGCCCGAACCCGGTGGCGCCGATCACGTCGAGGGGAATGCCGCCGATCTCCGGTGGCAGCCCGACGGAGCGACCGATCTCGTCCTTGATCCAGGCCATGGAGACCTCGTCGGTTCCCATGTCCGGTCCCGGGATATAGTCGGCGAGCTCACGGATTGCACAGGCGAAGGCACGAACCAAGCGCTCCTTCTCGGCCGACGGCATGGTGTGATCGGCGGCGATGACCGCCTTGCCGCCGCCGTGCGGCAGGCCCGCGGCGGCGTTCTTCAACGTCATGGCCCGGGCGAGCCGAAAGCATTCCTCGACGGTCACGTCAACCGCCATGCGCACGCCGCCAATTGCAGGGCCGGCCGCAACATTGTCCACGACGACGGCCGCTCTCAAATCGATCGATGGCTCATGCATCTCGACAATCTTCGAGGGGCCGAGGTCGTCGGCGAAACGCTTCAAATGCTCCATGGGACTCTCGTTCTACGCCTTCCAGCTCGCAGCTCTAGGTCGGTTGTCGGAGGTCCTCGATCGCGGCGGAAAGAAAGCGCGAGGCCTCGCCCCCGGTGACCGCCCGATGATCGAAGGTGAGGGACAGCGGCAGCACCGGATGCACGACGGGCTTGTCGCCGATCGCGACGACCCGCTTCTCCCGGCGCCCGGCGCCGAGGATGGCGACCTGCGGCGGCAGCACCACCAGGGCCGCGTGCCGGCCGCCGTGCATGCCGAAGTTGGAGAGCGTGATGGTTTGTCCGCGCAGCTCCGCCAAGGGAACGCTGCGCTGCTCGACACCCAGCTTGATCGCTTCAAGGCGGCCCCGTAGGTCCGCCGCGTCTCGCTTGGCCACGTCCCGCAGGACCGGGACAAAGAGGCCGTCCTCGGTGTCCATTGCGATGCCGAGATCGATCCGGTCGTGAAGTTGGCGCTCCTCGCGGTCGCTGAAATACCAGGCATTGAGCGCGGGCTCGGCCCGGCAAGCGGCGACGATCGCGCGGATCAGCCGAATTGTCACATCGTCCTTTGGCGTCCAGGCGCCGACATCCGCCTCGTCGGTGACTGTGGTCGGGACCACCGCGGCATGGGCGCGCGTCATGTTGCGGGCCATTGCGCGCCGAACGCCGCGCAGCGGCTCGGCTCGGCCTCGGCTCGCGACGGCTGCCGCGGCGCCCTCCACGTCGCGCGCCGTCACCGCGCCATCGGGCCCGCTGGCATCGATGGCAGCGAGGTCAACTCCTAGCCTTCGCGCCAGATTTCGCACCGCCGGCGACGCTTTGACGCCTCGTGCGCCGCCCCCCTTCTTCGCGGTCGGCTTCGCCGGCGTCTCGGCCGGGATCGTCCCGACCACGGTGCCGCTGTCGACCGCAGCCTGGTCGGCGAAGGAAACCAGGGGCGTCCCGATGCGCACGGTGTCGCCGACGCCGGCGAAAAGTTCGGCGACGCGCCCGGACTGCGGGGCGGGGATCTCGACCACCGCCTTTTCCGTCTCCACCGAGACCAACGGTTGATCCGCAACCACGCGGTCGCCGACGCCAACGTGCCAGGCCACGATCTCGGCCTCCTGAAGACCCTCGCCAAGGTCGGGCAGTTTGAAGATCGTCATGCGTACTCCAGAACCTGGCGGGCTGCGAGCAGGATTCGGGCCGGGCTCGGCATGTAGTGGGCTTCCAGGCGCGGCAACGGCATGATGGTGTCGTAGCCGGCCACGCGCTTCACCGGCGCCAGCAGGCTCATCAGTCCCCGGTCCGCCAACTGCGCCGCGATCTCGCCACCGAAGCCGCCGGTCCATGGCGCCTCGTGTACGATGACGCAACGGCCGGTGCGCGATACGGAGTCGAGGATCGTTTCCATGTCGAGCGGCTTCAAAGTGGCAACGTCGATCACCTCGGCCGAGACGCCCTCCTCGGCCAAGGAGTCGGCCGCTGAGAGGACCTCGGCGATCATAGCGCCCCACGCGACCAGGGTGACATCGCCTCCATCGCGCACCACAAAGCATCGGTCCATGGCCAAAGCTTGGCCGTCGTCGTGGACCTCCTCCTTCGGCGCGCGATAGGCGTGCTTGGGCTCCAGGAAAACCACCGGATCCGGATCGCGGATCGCCGCCAGCAATAGACCGTAGGCCTTCGCCGGCGATGCCGGGATCACGACCCGGAGCCCTGGTATGTGGGTGAACATGGCTTCGGCGCTCTCCGAGTGGTGCTCGGGGGCGTGAATGCCGCCGCCATAGGGCGCGCGCACCACGATAGGGCAGGTGAGCCGTCCCAGTGTCCGGCTGCGCAGACGACTGGCGTGATTCACCAACTGATCGATCGCCGGGTAGATAAAGCCCATGAACTGATATTCGACGA